>JAAFIT010000330.1 GCA_013298745.1 Sphingomonadales bacterium | reverse complement strand
CTTCAAATGGAACATGGGGTTCATGCACGATACGCTGCAGTACATGGCCCGCGATCCGGTCCACCGGCAGTATCACCACGACGAAATCACCTTCGGCCTCGTCTATGCCTTTTCGGAAAACTTCGTTCTGCCGCTGAGCCATGACGAGGTGGTGCACGGCAAGGGCTCGCTGCTGGCCAAGATGAGCGGCGACGACTGGCAAAAGTTCGCCAATCTGCGCGCCTATTATGGCCTGATGTGGGGCTATCCGGGCAAGAAGCTGCTGTTCATGGGGCAGGAATTCGCCCAGCGGCGCGAATGGTCGGAAATCCGTGCCCTTGATTGGGATTTGCGCGGCGCGCCGATGCACGAAGGCGTCCGCAACATGGTCCGCGATCTCAACCGTCTCTACGTGGCCAAGCCCGCGCTGCACGCCCGCGACTGTGAAGGCGAAGGCTTTGAATGGCTGATCGCCGATGACCGGCAGGCTTCGGTCTTTGCGTGGTTGCGCAAGGCGCCGGGCGAAAACCCCATCGCGGTGATCTGCAACATGACGCCCGCGCTGCATGATCATTATCGCCTGCCGCTGCCGCAAGACGGCGTGTGGCGCGAAATCATCAACAGTGATGCGCAAGTTTATGGCGGCGGCGGCCAGGGCAATATGGGCGCCATCACGGTGCAGAATGGCGCGGCGCATGTCATCCTGCCACCATTGGCGACGATCATGTTCGAGTATGTTGGGTAACGACCGCAAAAGCGGCCAAAGGGGGAGATGCAGATGGCTCAGAAACGACAGGCACCGCTGGCACGTGACGCCATGGCCTATGTGCTCGCAGGCGGCCGCGGCAGCCGCCTGATGGAACTGACCGACCGACGCGCCAAGCCAGCGGTCTATTTCGGCGGCAAGACGCGGATCATCGATTTCGCGCTGTCGAACGCGCTCAATTCCGGCATCCGCCGCATCGGCGTCGCCACCCAGTACAAGGCCCATTCGCTGATCCGCCACTTGCAGATGGGGTGGAACTTCCTGCGGCCGGAACGCAATGAAAGCTTCGATATCCTGCCGGCATCCCAGCGCGTCTCCGAAACCCAATGGTATGAAGGCACCGCCGACGCGGTGTACCAGAACATCGACATCATCGACGGGCACGGGCCGGAGTATATCGTCATCCTCGCCGGCGATCACATCTACAAGATGGATTACGAGTTGATGCTGCAGCAGCACGTCAACCAGAAAGCGGACGTGACCGTCGGGTGCATGGAAGTGCCGCGCGCCGAGGCCAGCGGCTTCGGAGTCATGGCGGTCGATGCCAGCGACAACATCATCGAATTTGTCGAAAAGCCCGCCGATCCGCCGGCGATGCCCGGCAAGCCCGACACCTCGCTCGCCTCGATGGGCATTTATGTTTTCAACACTCGCTTCCTGTTCGAGCAGCTGGCGCGCGACGCCGCCGACCCGGAAAGCTCACGCGATTTCGGCAAGGACATCATTCCCTATCTGGTGAAACATGGGAAAGCCGTGGCGCACCGTTTTTCGGAAAGCTGTGTGCGCGGCAAGGATGACGGCGGCGCCTATTGGCGCGATGTCGGTACCGTCGACGCCTATTGGGAGGCCAATATCGACCTGACCCAGATCATCCCGCAGCTCGACCTTTATGATCGCGATTGGCCGATCTGGAGCCACGCTGAAATGCTGCCGCCCGCCAAGTTCGTCCATGACGAACCCGGGCGACGCGGTGAGGCGGTGTCCAGCCTCGTCTCCGGCAATTGCATAATCTCGGGCAGCCACATCAATCACAGCCTGTTGTTCACCAGCGTCCTCACCCGGTCATGGTCGCATGTCGAGGACTCGGTGATCCTGCCCTGGTGTGACATCGGCCGGAATGCTCGGCTGAAAAAGGTGGTGCTCGATCGCGGTGTGAAGATCCCGCCGGGCCTCGTCGTCGGGGATGACCCGATCCTCGATGCCAAGCGCTTCCGCCGGACCGAAAAGGGCGTGTGCCTGATCACCCAGCCGATGATCGACCGATTGGAACTGTAATGGCGCTGCGCGTCCTTTCGGTCGCCTCCGAAGCCGTGCCGCTGGTGAAGACCGGCGGCCTGGCGGATGTTGCCGGCGCCCTGCCCGCCGCAGTGGCGCCGCACGGCATTGCGATGACGACATTGCTGCCCGGCTATCCGGCGGTCATCGCTGCGATCGGCAAGGCCAAACGCGTTCACACCTGGGACGCACTGCTTGGCGAGCCAGCCCGATTGCTGACCGCAAAAATCGGCGACACCCCGCTGCTGATTCTCGATGCGCCGGGCTATTTCGAGCGGCCGGGCAATCCCTATACCGACGCAGCGGGCAAGGATTGGGGCGACAACTGGCGGCGGTTTGCCGCGCTCGGGCGGGCCGCCGCCGACATTGCCAGTGGGGCGGTCAAGGCGCTGTCGTGCGACGTTCTGCACGCTCATGATTGGCAGGCGGCGATGGCAATTGCCTATCTGCGGTTTGCCCCGTTTCGGTCGGAGCCACGGATCCCTACCGTCATGACCATCCATAACATGGCCTTCCAAGGCTGGTTCGATCCGCGGGTCTTCGGTAGCCTCGAACTGCCGGCACCGGCATGGTCGATCGACGGGGTGGAAAGCTATGGCGGCGTCGGCTTCCTCAAGTCGGGTCTGCAACTCGCTGACATGATCACAACCGTCAGCCCGACCTATGCCGGTGAGATCGTCCGCCCGGAATTCGGCATGGGCCTTGAAGGCCTGGTTGCCCTGCGCGGCGATCGGGTGCGCGGCATCGTCAACGGCATCGACTCCAATGAATGGAGCCCCGAAACCGACTCCGCGCTGGCGGCACGCTACACTGCGCGGACCGTTGCCAAGCGCACGGCCAACAAGCGTGCGCTCGAGAAGCATTTCGGCCTCGACGAAGGCGATGGACCGCTCTTCATCATGGTCAGCCGTTTGACGTGGCAGAAGGGCGCCGATCTGATACCCGAGGTGCTTGATCATCTGGTCGGCAATGGCGGGCGATTGGCAATCCTTGGATCAGGTGACCCGGCAATCGTGGCGGCGTTGCAAGACGGCGCCGCGCGTCATCCCGGCAAGGTCGGCTTGCAATTCGGCTATGACGAAGCCCTGTCGCACCGTATGCAGAGCGGCGGCGATGCAATTCTGGTGCCCAGCCGGTTCGAGCCCTGCGGCCTCACCCAGCTTTACGGTCTGGCCTATGGATGCGTGCCGGTGGTGACCCGTACCGGCGGTTTGGCGGACACGGTGATCGATGCCAATCCGGCAGCACTTGCTGCAGGTGTGGCCACCGGCGTGCAGTTCGACGGTGCCCATTATCATGGCCTGGCGTCGGCCATCAGCCGCACGATCGCGCTCTATGGGCAAACCCCAGTGTGGAAGCAGATTCAGCACAACGGCATGGCCGCGGATTTTTCATGGCGCCGCAGCGGGGCCGAATACGCGCGGATCTATCAGCAACTCGCCGGAGACAGCGCGTGATTCAGTCGATCGCTACCACACCATTCGACGGGCAAAAGCCCGGCACGTCGGGCCTGCGCAAAAAGGTGAAGGTTTTTCAGCAGCCCAACTACACCGAAAACTTCGTCCAGTCGGTGTTCGACGTCGTTGACCGCAGTGCGGGCAGCGCGTTGGTGCTGGGCGGCGATGGTCGTTTCTACAATCGCACGGCCATCCAGCAGGTGATCCGGATGGCGGCGGCAAACGGCTATGCC
>JAAFIT010000032.1 GCA_013298745.1 Sphingomonadales bacterium | reverse complement strand
GCATTTTGGTGGGGTGTAGACTTGCGACCCCAATCGCAAATCGCCCAAGTCCTTGAAAAGGTGGTGCCGCTTAGGTGACTCGAACACCTGACCCCATCATTACGAATGATGTGCTCTACCGGCTGAGCTAAAGCGGCATGTTCCGGGGTGACGGGGCGCATAACAGCGACCGCTCGCAATCGCAAGCGCGCTCTCGCGTTGCGATGGCGTGAAGGTTCGCGCGAGTTGGCCGTTATCCGCACTCGATGGCGATCGTGATGGGATGCTCTCGATGCGGGCGGTAACGGACCAGGGTGCCGATTGGGTATCAGACTTGCCGCCGCAATTCGCGTTGATCGAGCGGCGCCGCGCCGGGTTGGCCGAGGCGGCGTGGAATGCGGCCGGGCGAGGCTGGGTACCGGGCTTTGACGACTTTAGCCTGATCATTGCCGATCCGGGTGGTGAAACCCGGCTGGTGCGGGTTGGACTGGCGGTAACCGATACATTCGGCATTGTCGCCGAGATGGGGTTGGAGCGCGGCATCGCCCTCAATACCGAACTGTGCGCAGCCTGTGATCTGGTAGCGCTGGAATCGGCGCCAGTGCATTTCGAAGCCAATCTAACAACGCCACAATCAGCCTGCATTTTGTTGCGCGGCGTCGCCCTGCCGCTGGCCGACATGCGGCATGTGCAGATTGTGCTGTCGTGGCGCGAAGTGCTGAATCGCACCGCAACAGCCCGTTTGCGACGCGATTTTGTCGCTGCTTTGCGACAAACCAGGCCCGTTTTGACCAGTTTTGATCCGTTTTCGCGCGATTTTCAGCAAAAGCCTGGCGCTTGACGTTGACGGCAGCTTGCCGCGAGGGGGACGCTGGACGCATAAGCGCCCCGCAAAGCCCGAAGCGGAGCAGAATTGTGTCGGTTAAGCCCAGGACGTCTCCCAAAAAGGTCATGCCGGAGGCGTTACCTGCCCTGCAAAGGGCGCTGTTCGATACAGCGCTTCCGGGCGAGATCGACGATCTCGACCCAGAAAGCCGCGCCGCGATTGCCGCTTATATTGCCGCAGCGGCAGCGCAGCGCGCGTTCGGCAAGCCGGCAATTGCGCTGGAGCCGGCGTCGAATGACGAAGGATCACCCGGCCGACGCCGCATGATGCTGGCGATCATCGGCGATGATCGACCGTTTCTGGTATCGTCGACATCGGCGGCGATCACCGCGGCCGGCCTTGATATCGAACGCCTGCTGCACCCGGTCGTCGATGTGCGGCGCGATGCCGATGGTCGGCTCATCGAGGTGCTGGGGCTTGTCGAGGTCATCGGCCTCGCCAGCGGCGCCCCGGCAGCGGGGGTCACGCGCGAATCAATGATCTATGTCGAAATCGAGCGGGCCGGCGCCCGTGCCCGCGCCGATCTGGTGACGGCACTGGAACATGTGCTGGATGATGTTCGCGCCGCGGTGACGGATTGGTCGGCGATGCAGGAGGCGCTGCGTCTGGCCGCCAGCGACCTTGCCGAAAACCCGCCACCGGTCGCTCCGCACCGCGCTGCCGAAGCCGTCGCATTTCTCGAGTGGCTCGCCGCCGACAATTTCACCCTGCTCGGCGTGCGTCGCTACGATCTGTCGGAGGATCTCGATGATCCCACAATGTCCCCGCAAAGCGATACCGGCCTCGGCTTGCTGCGTGATGCCGATTATCCGGTGTGGACCGGCGAACGCGGCGCATCTGACACGCCGCGCGCCCTGAAGGCGCTGCTGGCGACGCCGGAGCCGCTGCTGATCACCAAGGCAGGCGCCGTGGTGACGGTGCATCGCCGCGTCAACGGCGACCTGATTTCAGTCAAGGGTTTTGATCGCCAAGGGCGGGTCATCTCCGAAACGCGCTTCCTCGGGCTTTATACCTCGGCGGCGATGTCGGCCTCGCCGCGCCAGGTGCCGGTGCTGCGTCGCAAGGTGGCAGAGGTCATCGACAATCTCGGCTTCGGCCTCAACGGCCACAGCGGCCGCGCGCTGCTGCACGTCATCGAAACCTTCCCGCGTCAGGAATTGACCGAGGCGACACCCGAACGCCTGCAGGTCATGTCGCTCGGCCTGTTGTCGCTGCTCGATCGGCCGCGCCCTAAGCTGTTCGCGCGCGCTGACGCCTTTGGCCGCTTCATCTCGGTGCTCGTCTATGTGCCGCGCGACAGTTACACGAGCACCCTGCGCGAAGGCGTCGGCAGGATGCTGGCCGAAGCGACCGGCGGCAAGGTCAATCGTTACGAGGTCGAACTACGCGCCGAAGGCCTAGCACGCGTCCATTATGTCGTCGCCGTCGCCGATGCCACGCGCTTCGATGCCGCGTCCGAAGCCGATCTTGATCGGCGGCTGCGGCAACTGGTGCGGGGTTGGGACGAGGATCTGGAAGCCGCGTTGATCACCATCGCTGGCCCGACGCGTGCGGCGCGGCTGACACTCAGCCACGGCCGCGCCGTGTCGGCCAGTTACCGCGCCCAGCACAGCCCGGAGGAGGCTGCCGCTGATATCGTGGCGCTCGCCGGGCTGCACGATGAAACAGCCCGCGGTGTGCGGCTGCTGCGCAGCGATGGCGATGTCGCGGGCCAAGTGCGGCTGAAGATTTACCGGCTTGGCAAGATCATCCCGCTGTCCGATGCCGTGCCGGTGCTCGAAAACTTCGGGTTGAAGGTCATCGAGGAGTTCCCGTTCGATCTCGCCGGTGGCAGCCTTGGCTGGATCCATGATTTCATGCTCGAAGCCAGCGACCCCGCAGTACTCGACGATTGGGACGCGTTGCGCGCGCGCGTCGAGCCGGCGTTGACCGCCGTGCTGCTTGGCCGGGCCGATAATGACCTGTTCAACGCGCTTACGGTAATGGCCGGCATCGAAGCCGAAGCGGCGGGCTGGCTGCGCGCCTATTTCCGCTACATGCGCCAGACCGGGGTCACCTATGGGTTGGCCACCGTTGTCGATGCGTTGCGCCACTATCCCGGCATTGCGCGCGATCTGGTGGCGCTGTTCAAGACGCGCTTCGGCCCCGATGTCGCCAAGCGGGCCAAGGCCGAAGCCGCCCTGCTGGACGACATCGAAGCCGCACTCGCCGATGTCGCGTCGATCGACGATGATCGCATTCTGCGGCTTTATCGTTCGGTGATGCTGGCAACGCTGCGCACCAACGCCTTTGTGCCGGGTGGCCCCGAGGCGCTGGCGTTCAAGATGGACAGCCATCAGGTGCCGAACCTGCCCAAGCCGATCCCCTATCGCGAAATCTGGGTTTATTCACCGCGCATCGAAGGCATTCATCTGCGCGGCGGACCGATCGCGCGCGGCGGCCTGCGCTGGTCCGACCGGCGTGATGATTTCCGCACCGAAGTGCTGGGCCTGGTCAAGGCGCAAAAGGTCAAGAACACCGTCATCGTGCCGACCGGCGCCAAGGGCGGCTTTTATCCCAAGCTATTGCCGCCGGCTTCGAACCGCGACGCCTGGCTGACCGAAGGCACCGAAGCGTATCGCATCTTCATCCGGGCGCTGCTGTCGTTGACCGACAATCTTGCCCCCGACGGCACCAACATCCCGCCCGCCGGCGTTTTATGCCACGACGCACCCGACCCCTATCTCGTCGTTGCCGCCGACAAGGGGACGGCGACCTTTTCCGATACCGCCAATGCCATCGCCCAGGCGCATGGTTTCTGGCTGGGCGATGCCTTCGCCAGCGGCGGCGGCAATGGCTATGACCACAAGGCCATGGCGATCACCGCGCGCGGCGCCTGGATTTCGGTTCAGCGACATTTCCGCGAAATGGGCGTCGATGTGCAGACCGACAGCATCCGTGTCGCGGGCGTTGGTGACATGTCGGGTGATGTCTTCGGCAATGGCATGTTGCTCAGCCCGGCGCTCAAACTGGTGGCCGCCTTTGATCAC
Source organism: Sphingomonadales bacterium (assembly GCA_013298745.1). GTDB lineage: Bacteria > Pseudomonadota > Alphaproteobacteria > Sphingomonadales > Sphingomonadaceae > Sandarakinorhabdus. Next base: position 7,618 of record JAAFIT010000032.1, on the reverse strand, counting down.
CGGCATTTCTTCTTCGATCCCGAACCCGATGTCGCGGCGAGCTTTGCCGAGCGCCAGCGCATGTTCGCGCTGCCGCGATCGAGCTGGGACGATTATGATCGCGGCGTCATTTCGGCGGGTGGCGGCGTCTATCCGCGCAGCCTGAAGGCCGTGCCACTGACACCGCAGGTGCAGGCCATGCTCGGCGTGACGGCTGACAGCCTCAGCCCGTCCGAGCTTATCAGCGCCATCCTGAAAATGCCCAGCGATCTGTTGTGGTTCGGCGGGATCGGCACCTATGTGAAGGCCGCGAGCGAGAACAACGCCGACGCAGGCGATCGCGCCAACGACGCACACCGCATCAACGGCGCGGAAATCGGCGCCAAGGTGGTGGGCGAAGGCGCCAACCTGGGCGTCACCCAGGCCGGCCGCATCGAATTTGCGTCAAAAGGTGGCCGCATCAACACCGATTTCATCGACAACTCCGCCGGCGTCGATTGTTCGGACAACGAGGTCAACATCAAGATCGCTTTGGGCAGCGAAGTCCTTGCCGGGCGACTCTCGGAGGATGACCGCGATGCGCTGCTGGTGGCGATGACTGACGATGTCGCCGGCCTCGTGCTTGCCGACAACATCATGCAGACGCAGGCGTTGAGCCTTGCCGAACGCGGCGGTGTCGCTGCGCTGCCCGGCCAGATCCGCCTCATCCAGACGCTGGAGGCGAGCGCCGCCGAGCTCGATCGCAGGATCGAAGGATTGCCAGCTGACGATGTGCTGGTTCAGCGCGGCCGCGCCGGGCACGGGCTGGAACGGCCCGAGCTTGCCGTGATCATGGCCTATGCCAAGATGGCGATCTACGACGCGCTCACCGAGCCGTCGGCCGCCGCACTGATCGACGACGCGCTGCTGGTACCCGATCTGCACGCCGCTTTCCCAAGCGCGATGCGCGACCGCTTTGCCGGCGCCATCAACGGCCATCGCCTGCGCCGCGAGCTGATCGCCACCAAGCTGACCAACGAGATCGTCAACCGCGGCGGGCTGGGGCTGGCATTCGAACTCGCCGAGGAATTGGGTGTCGGCCTTGCCGACGTCGCGGCGGCCTTTGTCGCGGCGCGCGCGCTGTTCGATTTTCGGGCGCTCTGGGCGGCGATCGATACGGCACCCGTGGCGGGCGGTGTGCATCTCGATCTGCATCTTGCCGGCATCGATGTGCTGCGCACCCAGATGGCGGACATTATCCGCTGCGCTCCCGGCGAGGCCCCGGCGCGGCTGGTGGCACGGCTCAAGCCCGGCCTTGGCCGGCTCGGTGCCGGGCTGGATGCCTTCCTGCGTCCCGAACCGCGCGCCCAGCTTGATCGCTTTGCCGCGCGGCTGACGACAATTGGCGCCCCGGCCGATGTCTTGCAGATGCTGGTCGGCATCGAAGCCCTCGATGGCGCCGTCGGCGTCGGCCTGCTCGCCAGCGATACCGGCCACAGCGAGACGGCGATTGCCACCGCCTATACCGTGCTGGGTGAAGCCACCGGGCTCGATTGGGCGAAGGGCGCCGCGGCCGCGCTGACGCCGACCGACCCCTGGGAACGGCTGCTCAAGGCCGGGCTGGTACGCGATTTCGAAGCGCTACGGCTCGATCTGCTGCGTCGCATTGCCCCCAACGGCAGCGATCCGGCAACGGCGGTCGCCACCTGGCGCGCGGCCAACGGCGATCGACTGGCGCGGATTGCCGCGCCGGTGGCGCGCGCGCGTGTCGGCGGCGGCGTGTCGACGGCCATGCTGGCGCACCTTGCTGGACAAGCAAGGACGGTGCTGTTGTAGAATTGCCTCCGGCGGCTGGGGCCAGCGGCCCCAGACCCCGACAGTAGCGTTTTACTCTCCGGGACGATAGCGCCGCTCGATGTGGCCCTGCAGGTCCGCGTCGGTGAAATAGACGTTGCGGAAATCATGGCTGCGATAGCGTTCGGCCTGGTCGTTGAAGTGGGGTGACTTGGGATCGCCGCTCTGACCGCCAGCCGAAACGGCGCGCGCGGCGAGTTTGGGCCCGAATTCGACCACCGCGACGAAGCTGTTGCCATAGCTGCCATACCAGCGCTTCGTGCCGGCGCCGGGGCTGGCGCCAAAGGCCGGCAGTGACCCCCATTGTGCCGAGGCAAAACCGATAGGGATGCTCGGTTTGCTGTCATCGAACGGATGGTCAAGATCCGCGGTCAGCCGCTGAAAGCGGTTGATGTCGCCCCAGGGCGTGCTCCAGGTGCCGAAATCACGCGTCAACCGCTCGACGGCTTCGCCAAAGGCATCGAGCCTGTCGGCGTCCGAAGGTTTGGCAACCAGGAAGGGAACCAGCGCTTCGCCATCCTTTTTGGCGACCGCGCCAAAGCGGCCGACGAGCGACTGGCCCCAGAAGGTCGCCAGCGCCATCGGCACCGAGGTTTCGGACGTGCGGAAATCCCAGTCACGCAACGCCGCGATGGGCGCCGCCAGCGCCACCCGCTGGGCATTGCCTGCCGGAAGCCGGTCATAGGCCGCAAGCAAGGTCGGCACGAGATCGGCAAACGCCGGGATATAACTGTCATAGCCCGCGGCAAGCAGCGTATCGACCGTGAAGTCCCGCCGCGCCGACAGCACCCGCACGGCGTTGGGGCCGCGCGGATTTTCACCGGCATCGTCCATGTAGCGCGGGAAATCGGCCTTTCGCGGGCTGTCGGCGCCGGCGGCGGTCCATGGCCAGTTATTGGTGTTGAACGCCCAGCCATTCTTCGGGTTGAGCGCCTGCGGCAGTTCCGTCAGCGCGTGTTCGCCCTGCCACGCGGTTGCCGGATCACTGCCATCAACCGGCTTGGTGAAATCGAAACGATCGTCACGCCGCGGCACGAATTGCGGGTGGAGATAGGCAATCTCCCCTTTACTGCTGGCGAACAGCGTGGCATTCGACGAATTGGCCTTCAGCTCGGCGACCTTCAGATAACTGGCCAGATCGGTCGTCTTGGTGCGCAGGAAACTCTGTTCGAGCGCCGCCAGCGGCTTGTTCATCAACGATACGCTGATCCACTGGCCGTCTTCGGCGCGCACCACCGGGCCGTGCGGCGTGAACCAGGCGGTGAAACTGCGCGAGGCCATGGCGCCGCCGCTGCGATAGGGAATGGTGATGGTGCGGGTTGTCACCGGCAGCCAGCGATCCCCCGATTTGACCTCCCAGCCCCTGGCCGTCTTGCGGGTGGTTTCACGATATTCATCAACACTGTCGACGCCCGAGGTGGTGTGCATCCAGCCGGTGTTGGCGTTGAAGCCCTGATAGGTGAAGAACTGCCCCCAGGTGGAGGCGCCATAGACGTTCAACCCCTCGTCGCTTTCCACCTTGGCTTCGGAGCGGAAGAAGAAGCTGGTGTGCGGGTTGATCATCAGCAGCGCATGGCCGTTCTTGGTGTGCGACGGCGCGATGGCAAAGCCGTTCGATCCCATCGGCTCGGGCCGCACCGCGCCGCTTTCGACATCCGACAGCGCGACCTGTTTGTTGGTATAGAGCGCTTCGAGCTGGCCGAGCGAGACGCCGGCGATATCGCCGCCGATGCTGCCTTCACTGAACGACAGCGCCATCCAGGGTTCGAAATGCGTAATGACGCGCGGCTTCACCTGTGGATGCGTCGCGAGATAGAAATTGAGCCCGTCGGCCCACGCCACCATCAGCGCCTTCAACCACGCCGGGCTGCGGGCGTAATCGGCTTTCAGCGCCTCGGGCGTGATGAACAGCTTCATCCGCAGATCGCGCCAGATCGCCTTTTCGCCTTCCGCTTCGGCCAGGCGCCCTTGCGCGTTGATGAAGTTCGTCTCGACCCGGTTGAAGTCATCTTCGGCCTGGGCATAGATCATCCCGAACACCGCATCGGCGTCGGTCTTGCCCTTGATGTGCGGGATGCCCCAATCGTCACGCGCGATGCTGACCCGCGCCGCCTGCGCCTGCCAGCGCGACATTTCGGCAGACGTCGCAGCAAGCGCCGGAGCTGTGGAGAGGAGTAGCGCGGCGAACAGGGCAATTTTCATGGGCGCACGCTATCGGCTCCACAGCGATCAGTCGAGATGCGGCGGGGCTTTCAAAAAGAGCAGGGCAACAAGACTGGCGCCGCACGCGACCGCCAGATACCAGCCGACCGGCTGCAGGCCACCGCGATCGGACAGCGCCTGCGCGATGACTGGCGCCAATCCACCACCAAGGATGCCGCCGAGGTTGAACGCCATCGACGCACCGGTGTAGCGCACCCGCGCCGGGAACAGCCCCGGCAACCACACTCCCAATGGCCCATAGACGAACCCCATGGTGAACAGCGCCAACGCCAGAAACGCGCCGATCACCATCAGCGAGCCGCTGCCCAGCATCGGCGCCAGCAGGAGCCCGGCCACCACACCGGCAACACAGCCGCCGATCAGCACCCGGCGCGGATCGAATTTGTCTGACAGCCAGCCCGACAACAGGATGCCTGCGGCGAGGAACAGGATGGCACCCAATTGCACCGACAGAAACGCCTCGCGGGCATAGCCGAGTTTCGTCGTGCCATAACCAAGCGCAAACGCCGTCGACAGATAAAAGAGCGCGAAGCAGGCGATCACCCCCAGGGTGCCGCCTAGCGTCGCGCGCCAGTGAAAGCGCAGCAGTTCGGCAACCGGGACGGCCGGCGGCGGGCCCTTTTCCGCCAGCGCCGCAAACGCCGGCGTTTCGGTGAGCTTCAGCCGCACCCACAACCCGACCCCGACAAGGACGGCGCTGAACAGGAAAGGCAGGCGCCACCCCCAGGTCTTGAAATCGCCGTCGCTGAGCGTCAGCCCCAGAATGAGAAACAGGCCGTTCGCGGCAATGAAGCCAACCGGCGCGCCGAGCTGTGGAAACATGCCAAAGCGGCCGCGCCAACCAGGCGGAGCATTCTCCACCGCCAGCAACGCCGCGCCGCCCCATTCACCGCCGAGGCCGAAGCCTTGCCCAAAACGCAGCGCACACAGCAGCAGCGGCGCCACCCAGCCAACGGCGGCATGCGTTGGCAAAAAGGCGATCGCCAGCGTCGATCCGCCCATCACCAAAAGGCTGGCAACCAGCGTCGATTTGCGGCCAATGCGATCGCCATAATGGCCGAACACCAGCGCGCCGATCGGCCGGGCGATGAACGCGACGGCAAAGCTGGCATAGGCCGCGAGCAATTGCAGCGACGGATCATCGGACGGAAAGAACAGCGGCCCGAAGACGATCGCTGCGGCCGTCGCATAGATATAGAAATCATAGAATTCGACTGCGGTGCCGACGAGGCTGGCGCCGAGGATACGACGAGTGGACGGCGCGGTGCTCATGCTGCTGCCGTTGCGGGGTGCAATGCTCGCGGTCAACCCTATTTGACCGTCAACTCCATCACCACCTTGCCGTCCTTGGCCGTTACCGCCTTATCGGTCGCAATGAACACCCGCGCCGCGTCGATGGCATTTTCGCCGAGCAGCGATTCCTTCACCGCCGCTGCCCGCGCCTGGCCGAGCGCCGCCAATGCTTCGGGTGTCGGCGCGAATTTTGGCCGCAATTCGGTTTCAAGCCATTTGATCTGCGCCGCATTCGCCGCCGCCTTGGCCTCGCCGCCGGCGAACATCCCGGCCTTCGGCACCCCGGCGTCTTCGGGGATCTTTGGCCCCTTGCCGAACTTCGCCTTGTACACCGATTTCAAGCGATCAACCTTCTTGCCCGCGTCAAGGCTGGCATAATCGGCGGCGATCGGGCCTTTCTTGCCGGCCAGAACCGCCGTTTCCAGCGCCTTGGTCGTCATCGCTTCACCATCTTCGCGGATGCCGGGGCCGGCGGGGATATCGAGGTTGACCTCGGTCTTTTCCGCCAGACCCTTCGCCACCGCTTTCAGGCTCTTGTCGGCTTCGGGCGGAACGAGCGCCGAGCCAGCGTCGAAGGTCACGAATTGCGCTTCCGGCCCGCCGCCGAACAGCGAGCCGATGAGCGCAAAGGGCGCTGTGATCAGCTTGGTCAGCACATTGCCGACCACCTTCCACACCACCGGCCAGATCTTGAACTTCGGGTCATCGAGCGTGCCTTCGACCGGCAGATCGAGATCGATGACGCCGTTCTTGTCCTTCAGCAGCGAGGTAGCGAGGCGGATCGGCAGTGAGACCTTATCCTTGCTGCCGGTCGCTTCGCCCCAGGTCAGCTGATCGACAACGATATTGTGATCGGCGTTGAGACCGCGATTGACGATGCGATAATGGAGCGTTGTCGACAGCTTGCCCTTGGCAATCGCATAGCCGGCAAAGCGACCCGAATAGGGATTGAAGACCGGCAGCTCGATATTGCTGAACTTCGCGGTCAGATCGGTATTGGCGTCATAGGCAAAGGGATTGGCCGCGCCGGTGATGGTGACCGGCGAGTAGCGATCGATGATATAGCCGCTGAGGTTGAACTTTGCCTGCGTGCCGGGCGCCGTCGACAGGTTGGTGATCTTGCCCTGAAAGCCCTGGATGCTGGCGGCAAAGTTCGGCTCGATCGAATAATCGGCGAACGCTACGGTGCTGCCCTTGACCGTAATGGCGCCGATGGTGATCGGGAACAGCTTGCCCGCCGCACTGATCGTCCCACTGACCGGTGCCGCGACCTTGATGCGCTTGTCGCCGGCGTCGACCAGCGCCGGTGCTTCTGTTGCCGGGGCCGCATCGGCAGCCGGATCGGCGAGGCTAGGCGTTTCGGCGCCGGCAACAGTCGCCAGATTGAGCTTGGCCTCGCGGGTGATGGTGACCCGGCTGACCGCACGATCAAAGGCGATGCGATCGATGGCAAGCTTCTGCGGGACCGATTTGTAGCGGATGCCGGTGACATCGAGTTGCTTCCACTTGACCAGATCACTGCCGTCGCTGCGCTGGGCGAGGTCGAAATCGCGCACCCCGACGGTGCCGGTGAAATCGGGTGCCGGCCCCGCCTTGCCATTGGCAAGCTTGAGATGCCCCTTCACATCGAGATTGCCGCCCTTCACCAGCACCGATGTTGGCGGTGCCAGCGCCGCGAACTCCGCCAGCGGCAGGCCGACCAGATCGATGGCGAGATCGGCGCTGGCGTTGGTCGGCGACGCCGTGCCCGACAGCGCAAACCGCGACTTGCCGTTGATGCCGGTCGAAAAGGCAACGTCGAGTGGCGCATCGAGCGCACTGGTCAACGGTCCGACCTTGGCGGTCATCGGCGCGAGGTTGAGAACGCTGCTCTTCATCGGCGCGGCGCGATCAACGGCGACGCGAACCGCGGCATCGGCAAGCGCGAAACCGGCGAGGCGCGTTGTCCAGGCCGGGCCTTCAGACGGTGCCGATTTCGGCAGCGCCATCGGGTAAAGACCAGGGATGCTGACACTGTTGTCGGGCGCAACGCGCGCGCCAAGGCGCAGGCCGGTGGCGGTGATCGCACCGATATCGGCTTCATGGGGTGTCATGCGAATCTGGCTCGGCGCGACCGTCAGGCCGCCGAGCGCCACGGTTTCGGGCGCCTTGCCCTTGCCGGTGACGCTGATGCCATTGACCGCCGCCGCGCCGATATCGGCGACACCCGAGGAGATGACATAGCGTGTTGCGGCCAGCGTCAGGCCGGTGACCGCGGCGCGTTCACCGCTGGGGCGGGTGACGCTGATGC
>JAAFIT010000329.1 GCA_013298745.1 Sphingomonadales bacterium | reverse complement strand
GACTTGCGCAAATCCCAGGCGACGCCGGAGGCGCGTATGCACGGGCCGGTGAAGCCCCAGGCGATCGCATCGTCCTTGGAAATCACGCCAATATCGACATTGCGCTGCTTGAAGATGCGATTGTCAGCCACCAGCGACTGCATTTCATCAAGCACCTTCAGGAAGCCGTCTGACCAGTCCTTGATGTCGGCCAGCATGCCGTCCGGCATGTCCTGATGCACGCCGCCAGGGCGGAAATAGGCAGCGTGGAAGCGGGCGCCAGACACCCGCTCGTAGAATTCCATCAGCTTTTCGCGTTCTTCGAACAGCCAAAGGATCGGCGTCATCGCTCCAACATCAAGGGCATGCGCCGTTGTATTGAGGATGTGATTGAGGATGCGGGTGATTTCCGCGAACATCGTACGGATGTATTTGGCACGCAGCGGCACTTCGATACCCGCCAGCTTCTCGATGGCGAGCACATAGCTGTGCTCCATGCACATCGGGCTGACGTAATCGAGGCGGTCCATATAGGGCAGCGCCTGCAGATAGGTCTTGTACTCGATCAGCTTCTCAGTGCCGCGATGCAGCAGGCCGATGTGCGGATCGCAACGCTCGATGATCTCGCCATCAAGCTCGAGCACCAGCCGCAGCACGCCGTGCGCCGCCGGGTGCTGCGGCCCGAAGTTGATCATGTAGTTCTGGATGTTGTTGCTCGGATCAAGCGGCGGCAACACGTCCGTTGTATCTTCCGCCGTCCAGGCGGTCTTGGCCAAGTCGACCATCAGCTTTGTGCCTTTTCATCGCCGGGCAGCACATAATCGGTGCCTTCCCAGGGCGAGAGGAAATCGAAACTGCGAAAATCCTGCGCCAGCTTCACCGGTTCATAAACGACGCGCTTGTGTTCCTCGGAATAGCGCAGTTCGACATGGCCGGAGAGCGGGAAATCCTTGCGGAACGGATGGCCCTCAAAACCATAGTCGGTGAGGATACGACGCAAATCAGGGTTGCCGTCAAACAGCACACCATAGCAATCCCAAGTTTCGCGCTCATACCAGCCGGCGACGGGATAGACACCTGTTAGTGACGGCACCGGCGTCCGGTGGTCGGTCGTCACCTTGACGCGCAGTCGCAAGTTCTTGGCCATCGACAACAGCTGATAGACGACTTCGAAGCGCTCGGCGCGGTCGGGGTAGTCCACACCGCAAATGTCGATCAACTGGTTGAGGCGTAGCGCCGGGTCGTCGCGCAGCTTGGTCAAGACATCGACAATTGCCGCGCGCTTGACCGTCACACCAACTTCCTGGGCGTGTTCGACGATCTCGATGACCGCGTCGCCCAACAACGCACACAAATGATCGGCAATGCCAGCAACGGCGCCCATCACTGGCCAGCTGTGCAGCCCGAGCGCGGGCGCCACCACCGGCACGCTCATCGCTCGAAGCTCCCGACCCGGCGGATTTTCCGCTGCAAGGCGAGAATGCCGTAAAGCAAGGCTTCGGCGGTTGGCGGGCAACCGGGCACATAAATGTCAACCGGCACGATCCGGTCACAGCCGCGCACGACGGAATAGCTGTAGTGGTAATAGCCGCCGCCATTGGCGCAGCTGCCCATCGAGATCACGTAACGCGGCTCGGCCATCTGGTCGTAGACGCGGCGAAGCGCCGGGGCCATCTTGTTGCACAGCGTGCCGGCAACGATCATCACGTCCGACTGACGCGGCGAGGCGCGCGGCGCAACACCGAAGCGCTCGAGATCATAGCGCGGCATGTTGGTGTGCATCATTTCGACCGCACAGCAAGCAAGTCCAAAAGTCATCCACCACAGGCTGCCGGTGCGCGCCCAATGAAACAGGTCTTCGGTCGAGGCGACGAGAAAGCCCTTGTCGCTGACCTCCTTGTTGACGTCGGCGAGCCAGTTGTCGCGATTGCCCTCGGGCAAGGTCAGACCCCGCATCTGCTGGTCCTCAGTGGCGGCGATCACTCCCATTCCAGGGCTCCCACCTTCCAGGCGAATACCAGACCGATGGCGAGTTCACCGAGAAACTCGATCATCGCCCACCAGGCCGCTTCGCCGCCCCAGTGCAACGAGACCGCCCAGGGGAACAGGAACGCCGCTTCAAGATCGAAGACGATGAACAGGATGGCGACGAGATAGAATCGCACATCGAACTGTGCCCGGCTGTCGGAAAACGCCGGGAAGCCGCTTTCATATTCAGACAGCTTGACCGTGTCAGGCTTCGCCGTGCCGGCCAGCTTCGACACCAGGATCGGGGCGCCGACAAAAATGAAGGCGAAAACGATGCCGACTGTCAGGAACAGCAGGATCGGCAGATATTGCGTGGCGATGTCGGACATGGCCGCAGGCGACTTTCAAGCGAAGGATTCGATACGCGCGCCTTCTATGCCGGGGGCACCGCCCAAGCAAGGGCGCAGCGTCAACGAAACGCCCTATTCGTCATCGTCCGAATAGGCGAAGGGGTTGGTCTCCTTCGGTTTGGTTGGCAAAGGTGGCCGCGACAACGGAGTTTCGGCATTTGCGGCGTTCCACAGGAAGCTCGCCATGATGACGGCGGCCTGGCGCAGATCATCGGCCTTCAGATGATCGAAGGTATCGACATCGCTGTGGTGGGTGCGGCTATCATAGTCGAGTGGATCCTGGATGAACTGGAAACCCGGCAGGCCGACCGCCTGCATGAAGACATGGTCAGTACCGCCGGTACGGCTCATCACCACCTTGTCGGCGCCCATGGTTGAAAATGGCGCCAGCCACGACTGGAAGGTCGAAGCCACGGCCGGATTGCCTTCGGCATAGATGCCGCGGATTTTGCCCGAGCCGTTGTCGAGGTTGAAGTAGGCCGCCAAATCATTGAATTCCGGCTTGGGTGTTATCGGAAAGCGCTTTGCCCAGCTGTAATAGGGATTGGCCTTGGCCAGCGCCGGATCGGTGATCGGGGCGCGGTTGACGAGATGCTGATCGAGGTAAGCGATGCTGCCGTAAAGCCCCTGTTCTTCCCCGGACCATAGCGCAAAGCGGATCGTCCGCTTCGGTTTGACACCGAGCCCGGCAAGAATGCGTGCCGCCTCCATCACCACGGCCGAGCCTGCCGCGTTGTCAGAGGCGCCATCGGCACCGACCCAGCTATCGAGGTGCGCTCCGGCCATGACGTAACCTGCCTTGGGATCGCGCCCCGGCAGATCGGCGATGACATTATTGGCCTTGGTATCGCCTTCATGGAAGGTGACACGGGTGTCCATCTCGAGCGTCACCGGCTCGCTGCCCAGCGCCAGCCGCGTCAATTTTCGGTAGTCTTCGGCGGCCATCTGGATGCCGGGAACCTTGCGGCGATCGTCAGCGGCATAGCCTTCGCCTTCCCCCGAAATCAGGCCACCGTCGCGATAGGATTTCGACACCCAGGCCTTGGCGCCTTCTGCTGCCAGAAAGGCATCGCGCCGGGCGTCAAAGCCGTCACGCTTCAGCGCTTTTTCAAAGGCAGCGCTGTCGGTTTTGGGGATAGGAAATGTGTCGAGCTTGGCCAGTGCTGCGCTGTCATAGCGCTCGAACGCTGCCTCCTTTGGCTCATCGCCTTCGCCCGGCATCGACACCAGCACGATCTTGCCATTGAGCTTGCCGCGCCATTTGTCGAAATCGCGATCGCGGCGCATCGGTGCGACGATTATCGGCGCCGTGATGGCGCTACCGGTGCCCGGGGTCCAGGCAACCGGGATCGCCC
>JAAFIT010000328.1:2774-3717 GCA_013298745.1 Sphingomonadales bacterium | reverse complement strand
GGAAGCCGCCATGACCGATGCCCTGTACCCCGTGCCCGCCGCTGCCGCCGCCAACACGCTGACGACGCTGGCGCAATATCAGGCGCGCTATGCCCAGAGCATCGCCGACCCGACAAGCTTCTGGAAGGGCGAGATCGGCCGGATCGACTGGCTGAAGGCGCCGACGAAAATGGGCAATTGGCGCTGGGACCCGGTCGATATCCGCTGGTTCGAGGACGGCGTGCTCAACGCGGCGGCGAACTGCCTCGATCGCCACCCACGTGATCGGGTGGCAATGGTCTGGGAAGCCGATGATCCGGCGACGCCCAGCCGGTCGATCACCTATGGCGAACTGACCGACGAGACCTGCCGCATGGCCAATGCGCTGGTGGCGCTGGGCGTGGAGAAGGGCGATTGCGTGACCATCTACATGCCGATGATCCCCGAAGCGGCTGTGGCGATGCTGGCCTGCGCGCGGATTGGCGCCGTGCATTCGGTGGTGTTTGGTGTTCGGCGGCTTTTCGGCCGATGCCATCGCCGGGCGCTTGCAGGATGCCGAAAGCCGCTTTGTCATCACCGCCGATGAAGGCCGCCGCGGCGGCAAGCCAGTGCCATTGAAGGCCACCATCGACAAGGCGCTGGAGATTGCCGACAGCGTCGAAGTTGTGCTCGTGGTCCGCCACACCGGCGCCAAGGTACCGATGCACCCCGAGCGCGATCACTGGTGGCACGAACTGCGCGCCCAGGTGCCCGTCACCTGCACGCCCGAGCCGATGAGCGCCGAGGACCCTCTGTTCATCCTCTACACCTCGGGATCAACCGGCAAGCCCAAGGGCGTCCTTCACACCACCGGCGGCTACCTGCTGTGGGCGAACCTGACCTTTGAAACCGTGTTCGATTACAAGCCGGGCGAACTGTTCTGGTGCACCGCCGATGTCGGCTGGGTGACCGGGCACAGCTATAT
>JAAFIT010000328.1:0-2764 GCA_013298745.1 Sphingomonadales bacterium | reverse complement strand
CCGCGCTGCGCGCCGTCATGCGCGATGGCGATGCGCCGGTGGAAAAGCATGACCTGTCGTCGCTGCGGCTGCTCGGTACGGTGGGGGAACCGATCAACCCCGAGGCCTGGGGCTGGTATCACCGTGTCGTTGGCAAGGGCGCGCTGCCCATCGTCGATACCTGGTGGCAGACCGAAACCGGCGGCGCGCTGATCACGCCGCTGCCCGGCGCCGTGGCGATGAAGCCGGGATCGGCGACCTTGCCCTTTTATGGGGTGCAGCCGGCGCTGGTCGATGCCGAGGGTGCCATTATTGCGCGGCCGGAGGGCAAGGCGATCGATGGCAATCTGGTTCTGCTCGGATCATGGCCCGGCCAGGCGCGGACGGTTTATGGTGACCATGAACGCTTCACCCAGACCTATTTCACCACCTACCGCGGCAAATATTTCACCGGCGATGGCGCCCGGCAGGACGAGGATGGCTATTGGTGGATCACCGGGCGGGTCGATGATGTCATCAACGTCTCGGGGCACCGCATGGGCACCGCCGAGGTCGAATCGGCGCTGGTGGCGCACCCTGACGTGGCGGAAGCCGCGGTTGTCGGCTTCCCCCACGATATCAAGGGGCAGGGCATTTACGCCTATGTGACGCTCAATGCCGGGGTCGAGAGCAACGAGAAGCTGCTGACCGAACTGAAGTTCACCGTTCGCGAGCACATCGGCGCCATTGCCACGCCCGATCACCTCCACATCACCCCCGGCCTGCCCAAGACGCGCAGCGGCAAGATCATGCGGCGAATCCTGCGCAAGATCGCCGAAAACGACTTCGCCAATCTGGGTGACACCTCGACGCTCGCCGACCCGTCGGTGGTCGAGGCACTAGTCGAAGGCCGGCTCAACCGCTGATTGCTGAAAATTAATCGCAATTGCCGCCGCGCCGATCCGCTCGGCGCTTGACCTTTTGCGACCGCTTCGCAATAACGCCGCTATTGATAATCATTCCTAGGTATTTGCGGTGCGCGCTCCCCTGTTGCTGGCTTCGGCTCTTGTCGCGCTACCTGTGACAACACAGGCGGCGGAGGACGACGGCCTCATCACCGTCACCGCCGTCCGCGATCAGGGCTATGCCGTCACCAGCACCAGCACTGCGACACGCACCGAAACCCGCCTGCTCGATGTGCCGCAATCGGTCAGCGTCCTCACCCGCGATCGCCTCGATGATCAGGCGATGCTGTCGATCGCCGATGCGCTGCGCTTCGTGCCCGGCGCCACTACGGGCCAGGGCGAAGGCCATCGCGACCAGCCGACGCTGCGCGGCAACAACTCCACGGCGGACTTTTTCGTCGATGGCGTGCGCGACGACGTCCAATATTATCGCGATTTCTACAATGTCGAACGGCTGGAAATCCTGAAGGGGCCCAACGCCATGATCTTCGGCCGCGGCGGCGGCGGCGGCGTCATCAACCGCGTCTCGAAAACGCCGGAGAGCCAGACAGCTCTCCGCGCCGACGCTGCGGTCGACAGCTTCGGCGCCTGGCGCATCGGCGCCGATGCCAATGCGCCGCTGTCGGATACCGTCGCCGCGCGGATCAACGCCTTTTACGAAGACGGTGCCAACCACCGGCAGGTCTATGATCTGCAACGCTGGGCGATCAACCCGACGCTCGGCTTCGATCTCGGCGGCAAGGGCGATCTCGTCCTCGGCTATGAACATGCCAGTGACGAGCGCATCGTCGATCGCGGCGTCCCCTCCCTCAGCGGTCGGCCGGTGGAAGGCTTTCGCGACACCTTCTTCGGCGATGCCGAGGCCAATCGCTCAAGGTTCAATGTCGACGCGCTGTCGCTCGCAGTCGATTATGCCCTCACCGACACGCTGACGGTCCGCCACCGCACCCGCTATGGCGATTTCGACAAATTCTACAGCAACGTCTTTCCCGCGACCGCCGTCGATGCCAATGGCCGCTTCGGCATCGAAGCCTATGCCGATGGCGTACAACGCGAGAACCTGTTCTCGCAAACCGATCTCGTTTGGGAAACCAGCACCGGCAGCATCGATCACATCCTCCTAGGCGGCGTCGAACTCGGCCGCCAGACCTCGACCAGCCAGCGTATCAACGGGACCTTCGCGACACCCACCGGCGGCACGACATTGCGCACCAGCGTCGCCCTTGTCGATCCGTTCACGCCGCCGCCCGCCAGCTTCGGCGCGCCGCTGCGCTCGGTCGCCACCCGCGCCGATATCGCCGCCGTGTTCCTGCAGGACCAGATCAAGATCGGCGACCATGTCGAGATCGTCGCCGGGCTGCGTTATGATCGCTTCAGCCTCGATTTCACCAACCTCCTCTCCAACGCCGCCTACAGCCGCACCGACAATCTCTGGTCGCCGCGTCTGGGGCTGGTCCTCAAGCCCGTCGGCAACGCCTCGCTTTATGCCAGCTACAGCCGCTCCTACCTGCCGCAATCGGGCGACCAGTTCCTCGCGCTCGATGCCAGCCTCGCCAATCTCGACCCCGAACGCTTTGACAATTACGAGATCGGCGCCAAATGGGATGTCACCCCCGGCTTCAATCTCACCGCCGCGCTGTATCAGCTCGATCGCACCAACAGCCGCGCTCCCGGCGCGGTCGCCGGCACCATCGAATTGACCGGCGAACAGCGCAGCAGGGGCCTCGAACTCGGCGCCAACGGCCAGATCACCCCGCAATGGCAGCTCTCCGCCGGCTTTGCCTGGCAAGACGCCGAAATCCGCAGCACCACCAGCGCTGCCCCCGCCGGCCGCAAGGTGC
>JAAFIT010000327.1 GCA_013298745.1 Sphingomonadales bacterium | reverse complement strand
ATCGATTACCAATCGCCGAGCCGGTGATTCCAGCGGTCGCTTGGGATCGTGCGGCGCACTGGGCCCAAAAGCTATTAATGCGGCTTCCAATGCCTCTTCCACCACCGTCGGATCGGGCAGCCCGAATGAAGGCGTGGAAATCCGCCAGGCGTCCTCAACTTTTCTTCGTCTCGAAGTCTTCGCTCGATCTCGGCATCGATAACCGTCGCATCATATCCTCTCGCCTTGTCATCAGCGAGTTGGTTGAGCGTAGGCTGCGTCGAGAACCAGTAGCGATCACCCTCCGCATACAAGTAAGCGCTCGTCTCTTGCATACGCCGCAAGGCCTCGCCGAACACGCTGGGCTGATCACCCGGCATCGCGCAGCCAAGCCTCAATCTGGCAATCGGAACGCCCTGCTGGACCGGGCCAAACGGTGCGGTCGCAATGAACAAGGCTGTCGCAACCGACGTGGGGGCGCGTGTACGGCCGAAATTGGCTACCGTTGTCTCCAGCACACGCGGTCGTGAAGCCTCACCGGCGACCTCGCGTTCCAGCACCGCTTTGTAGCCGTCAAGAAGCGGATCGGTGACCTCGGCTCGTACCTTCCCATCGGCGAGAGGGACGTGACCAGGCAGCAGCAGCGGTGTCTTTACCTCGCTCTGCCACAGCCGGTAGGCGATCTGGCCGACAAGCTGCAGCACGCCCCGCGTTCGCTGGAACCGTTCTAGGTTTGGCCAGTCTTCCTGGAGGATCCGGAAAAGTTCGGGGTGGACCGGATAGCTCGCTCGCATACGCGTGGCGAAGGCGGCCTCGGTCACTTCCGACGGAAATTCGCCACGATGCTCGCCATAGTATTTCTGGAAGGCCTTGATGGTCGCATCACGAGCGCGCTCGCCATCTTCGTCGAGCGCTTGAAACAGGCGCCGCCGGACAATCTCGAACTGCTCAACGCCATCGGCGGCAGCCCAAGGGGATCCGATGCGTCCGAACACCTTTGCTAGCTGGCCCAGGACCGCCTTGCCCTGCTCGCCACCAACCTCGATCTCCGACTGGGGCAGCGATCCGACGACAAGCACGCCATCGACGGCTTTAGCAGCCTCGGTCAACGATTGGATAAAGCTCAGAAAAGCTTCGTAGCGCGTGCCCGTCAATTGCCGGGCGTAGGCCGCAACCTCGTCCAGCAGGATAAGGCACGGCGCGGCTGCATCAAGCAGATCCATCAGCAGCGCTGACCCAGGATTGGTGCCGGCAGCATCGGCGGCCCGCACTCGCTCGTAACCCGCAATCCCGCCTAAGTGCCACGCCAGTTGGCCCCAGATATTACGAATCGGAGTGCCTTCGGCATAACCAAGCGGCATGTCGGGTCCGCCTTCTGTTCCGACAAAGACGAACGGCTTTGACCCAGAACGCAGGGTTGCAACGCCGGCGTCAGCAAAAAGTGGCGCAAGGCCGGGCAATGTCTCGGGATCGTTCGCACTGGCGAGATGGTAGAGTGCAAGCATTGTGTGCGTCTTGCCGCCGCCAAAGCCTGTTTGCAGGCCGATCACTGGCTCGCCGCCCGTCTTGGTTAGCCTTGCAATGCCCCGCGACAACACTGCGCACAGCCCTTGCGTGAGATAAGTGCCGCGGAAAAAGGCGCGGGCGTCGCCATAGGCCTCGGGCGCTCGGCCAGCAACAACGGTTGCCAAGTTGGCGGCGAAATCCATCTCGCGGCCTCGTGATGCCAGCACATCAGCGGCCGGGGGCGATACCTCGGTCCACGGCTTGAGGCCATTCCTTGGCGCAACGTCGAGGGCGAGCGTCGGCGCTGCCGTTTGCGTAAGCGTCAGTTGCGGCCTTATCGCGGCTGCCGGCGCCGCGGCGACTGGTGCAGGTGCAGGTTCGGCAGGTGTGTTTCCAGTAGCGTCGCCCATCTGTTGAGTTAGCAACGTGCCGACAGTTTTGGCCGCATCCTTGGCGCCGATAGCCGCAGCGAGTTCCTTGATGCCGAGAAGATGACGCACTGCCCGCTCCGGATCGAGCGGACCACCCGCGTGCATCGTCTCGTTGCGCGCGTCGAATGCTGTCGAAAGCGCGGTCCTATCGCCGGGCTTAAGCACTGGTCGGAACACCGTCGGCCAATAGTCGATCATTGTCTTGAGCAGCGCGTAGATGTCGGGACGCTGCCGATCGCCGCCCTTGGCGACGCTCAGATAGTTGCGCCAGCTATCGCCATGATGTCGAACCATCTCGCGCCCGACATATTCAAACAGTGGCTGGGTCAAAATCAGCAGCGATTGGCTGACCCGCTGGTTGGCATCGAAACTCATAGCAATGTCCCCTGCGCGCGTTCGGAGCCGGCGGGTTGGACGCCGGCCATGTCACGGGCGCGGGCTTCGATTGCCGGCCAATCGTCATAGAGCGATTTGTAGCCATAGGCAGCCGCGGCCTGGCCCTTGCCGTCAGCGAGGCCGTACAGCCGTTCGGCGAGAGCGCGAGCCGGTTCGGCGAGAGCCCCGAGCCGGGAGTGAAGTCGGGCGGCAACGTCGATGCCGCCATCTTCGGCAGTTAGCAGGCGGACGAGGTGGTGGCACGCCTCCCATGCTGTTGGAGTTTTGTCGGCAACTGGGTCCCAGCCGGGCTTGAGGTCGCTGACGGCGACCACGCGCGTCTTGCCGTGGCCAGCGACGGCAACACCACTGCCGGTCAGATCATCGAGCCCGAGCCCGAGCGCGCCGGCCATGGTAATTGCGGCGCCGCTGGCGCCCTCCCCGAAGCCATGCCCGGCGAACCAATCAAGCGCGAAGCGCGTCGGAGCGTCATAATCGGCGTCATCACCACTCGCGATTTCCTCGCGCACCGCGTTGACCAGCTTTAGCGCATCTTTGACCGACAGCGTGCTGGCGTCGGGATTGAGCACCGCAGCATGGCGAGTGAAAATGCCGATGCCAGGGCCGATAGCGGCTTGCTGGATGTCAGTCGGACCAACACCGCCGGCGCGAATATCAGAAATTGCGGCGGGCATTTCACGACGTAGTATTCGTTTGAAGTCGGCTGCAGTGATCGAAAGCGCGTTTTCATTTCGACGGCGACATACTAGAACGATGGAGGAGGCAAGAGCGTTTGTGTCCATACTAATAAGGCGCGTCGCGTTTTCAGTCCGTACGGGCCAGGTGCCGTCAATCGCAAGGCCGGAGTCGACAACTGCTTGGAGAAATGATGTCCATCCAGGTGCCGTTATGCCATCAATAGCAATCTCTGTTTGCTTGTAGGCATAGTAGATTGCGGATGGCTCATTGACGCCAGTCCGAGCGATGGCAGCCATCGCCGACTGCATCCCGCTCAAGAAAAAGGCCTCTGCCTTGTCCGTTCCGCCGTGACGATACGGAGTTGCCACCAGTTCTTCATTTTTGACGACAACAAGGCGTCTGAATAGCTCTGGAAAAAGTGATCGTGCACCACGTGCCAGCCAAACGTAAAAATAGTCAGAAAGGTCAGCGTAAACGATGTTATCGTAATAAGGTGGATCGGTATCAACCATATATCCAGGCGCGACCGGTGACGATTGAATCGACCGATTCAAAATCTCTCCAAATGCGAGAGCCGGAATCCCTTCTAAAACCTTTCCGGCAGCGTTGATCATTTCGCCCCAGTCTCCCCCAGCACCTGCAAACGGGTTCAACTCAGCATAGTCCCAGACCATTGGTAGGGCCTGACGACCGAAGGCTGGCGCAGACTTTCCCTCGCCTGCTCGCCA
>JAAFIT010000326.1 GCA_013298745.1 Sphingomonadales bacterium | reverse complement strand
ATCGCCGGTGTCGTCGGCATGGTGCGCACTGTGGCCAGGCAGGTCGAAGGCTTTGGTGTCGAACCCTATGCCGGCTATGCGCGACAGGCGACAACATTGGTCGACGAACTCCATGACAGCATTGTCGAAAAGAGCGTCGAGGAGCTGATCGAGGATGGCCGCGCGCTGATCCGCCAGCAGCCCGAAATTGCCATCGCTGCCGCTGTGATCACCGGCTTTCTTGGCGCGCGGCTGCTGAAGGCGCGAACATGACAGCCGACGCACCGCAGCCGCCAAAACGCAGTTCGATCGGCGATCTGCTGCGGCAACTGGTCGATGACATCATCAATCTGGTGCGGTCCGAGCTGAAACTCGCGCGCGCTGAAGTCACCAGCACCATGCGTCAGTCAGCCGGCAGCCTCGCCGCCATCGCCGTTGGCGGCATGCTGGCGATGGTCGCGTCGACCTGCCTGCTGATCGCGCTGATCGTCTGGTTGGCGTCCAAGATCGGGCTTGTCGCCGCGACTCTGTCTGTTGCCGGCGTGTCGGGGGCGGGCGCAGCGATCCTGATTGCTGGTGGCGTTGCCAAATTGCAGCAGTTGGACCTTGCGCCGAAGCAGGCGACTGCCAATCTGAAGCGCAACGCCGAGATGTTGAAGGGAGACTGAAATGGCTTCGAACCCTGTCGAGCAGGCTGCCACCGCCGCGGATGACGCCCGCACCCGTGTTTCGGCGACCATGGACGACATCCAGAACCGCCTCGACCCGCGTCGCATTCTTGAAGACACCGTGGCGCGCGTGCAGACCAGCAGCAAGGCGTTGGCCACCCAGGCCACCGACGTTGCCAAGGCGCACCCGCTCGCCATCGGTGCCGCCGTGGCCGCACTCGGCCTCGCGCTGTTTGCCCGCAACCGGCTGGCGAACGCCACGGTCAACCTTGGCGATGGCACCGCGGATTATACCGATTACGACGATGATTATGCCGAGCCAGCGCCTTACGACGTTGGCGCACCGCGCCTGCAGGCGCTCGCCGGCGACACGCGCGAAGCGGTGGAGGCCAATCCGGGAGTCGCTATTGTCGTCGGCCTGATCGCCGGTGCTGCGCTGGGTGCGCTGCTGCCGACCAGCGAAGCCGAGCGCCGCACGCTGGGTGAAACTGGCAACCGGCTTGGGGCCGCCGCGCGCGCCGCCGCGCGCCGTGCCTCGGAAGAACTCGATGCCGCCGGGTTGAGCGTCGACAATGTCAAGGCCAAGGCCGGAGAAGCGACGCAAAAGGCCCGCAACGCCGCCAAATCTGTCGTCGATGCCGCCCGCGCCGAGTTGAAGGACTGACGCTTCAGCCGACGTTCACCCGATTTGCCCCAGAAATTGAGGACGGGCTCGGCGTTCAGGCGCCGGGCCTTCGTTTGTGAGGAGATTTTGATGCGCCTTTCGTTCGCCATCGCTGCCGCCCTTGTCCTGGCGCCGGTCAGCGCTGCACCCGTGTTTGCTCAGGTGGCAGCGCCCGCCACCGCCGACGCCGGCGACCCTGCAGCGCGCGCCTTTGTCGAAAAGCTGGCGAACGATGCTTTTGGCGTGCTGCGCGACAAATCGCTTTCGAAGGCCGAAAGTCGTGATCGCTTCCGCACCATGCTCCAGCAAAATGTCGCCTTGGAAGACATCGGCAACCGCCTGATCCGGCGCCACAAGGCGACGATCACCCCGGCGCAACTCTCTGCGTATCAGGCCGCGCTGCCGGAATTCGTCCTCAACGCCTATGCTGATCGCCTGTATGATTACAGCGATGCTTCACTCAAGACGCTGCGCACCGCCGGACGTGGCGGCATGACCGATGTCGCCACCCGCGTCACCCGCCCCGGCAGCCAGCCGGTCGACGCGGTGTGGCAGGTCAAGAAAACGCCGGCCGGAAAATATCTGGTCAACAACCTGACCGTCGCCGGCATCAACCTGTCGTTGACGCAGGAAGCCGATTTCAACGCCTATATCCAGAAAAATGGCTTTGACGCGCTGGTGACATTCCTCAAGACTGCCAATGGCAAATCGGCGACTGCCCGCGCCAAAACCTGAGGAGCCCTTCGCGTTGACCAGCAGCCTGACCATCGCCGAGAGCGCCTTCGTCCACCCCAGTGCCCAGCTTTATGGGCATGTCAGCGTCGGCGAAAACGCGTCGGTGTGGTGCAACGCCGTGGTGCGCAGCGAAATCGCCCATGTCGAGATCGGCGCCGGCGCCAATATCCAGGATTTCGTGATGATCCACACCGATCCGGGCAAGCCGGTCGTGGTCGGTGCCTATACCAGCGTCACCCACCATGCGACGCTGCACGGCTGCACCGTGGGCGATCACTGCCTGATCGGCATCAACGCTACCATTTACAATGGCGCGGTCATCGGCGCCGGGTCGATCGTCGGCCAGCACGCCTATGTGAAGGATGGCACCATCGTGCCGCCAAATTCGATCGTCGTCGGCTCTCCAGCCAAGGTGATCGCCACCCGCGACAGCCGGCTGGCTAACCGCATCAACGCCGAATTCTACATCCGCAATGGCGCCGCCTATAAGGTCGGCAACCATCGCGCCTGGACCGGGCCCGAGTTCGAAGCGTGGTTTGCCGAGAAGATGAAACAGCTTCAGGCCGAATACGAATAACGTTTATTGCGTTTGGGCGGCACCGGCCCGCGCCCCCGCCCGGCCACCCATATCGTACAATGACGTGGGTGGTCGGGCGGGGGCGCGGGCCGGTGCCGACTCCACTTGAACACAATCGTCTCTAGAGTTTCGACGTCTCCCGAGCTAAACGCCGCCCATGAGCAAGCTTCACCTCGTTTTCGGCGGTCGCGTCAGCGACCCGCAGACACTGGATTTCATCGAACCCGACAAGCTCGATCTGGTCGGCATCTATCCCGATTATGCCGCTGCCGAGGCCGCATGGCGGGCCAATGCCCAGCGCACGGTCGATGATGCGACGATGAAATATGTCGTCGTGCATCTCCACCGCATGCTCGATCCGGCCAAGCCGCACTAATCAATTCGCCGGGCTGGAGTCAGCGCCGCAGTCGCCCTAGGTTGTCGCCCGGGGAGTGACAAATGACCAGTGGCCTGAGCTTCGGCATGATTTTCGAATCGATGCACAAGGCGGTCGATCTTGATCGTCCGGCGACGATTCACGGCGACAAGGTGACGAGCTGGCGCGATTTCGATGCGCGCACCAACGCCATCGCCGCCGCCACCCACGCCGCCGGCGCCGGGCCGGGCGACCGCATCGCGCATCTGATGCGCAATTCGCCCGCTTATCTTGAAACCACCATCGCCGGGTTCAAGGCGCGGCTGGTCCATGTCAACGTCAACTACCGCTACACCGGCGAGGAATTGTTCTACATCCTCGACAATTCGAGCGCTGCGGTCGTTGTCTATGACGCCGAATTTGCGCCGCTGATCGCCAGCATCCGCGATCGGCTTGATGTAAAGCTCTATCTGCAAGTTGGCGGCGAAACGCCTGATTTTGCCAAGGATTTCGACACCATCGCCGAATCGGGCGGTACCTTGCCGCCGCAAGCGCACAGCTATGACGACATGCTGTTCATCTACACCGGCGGCACCACCGGCATGCCCAAGGGCGTGATGTGGGACCAAGGCGCGCTGTGGGAGATGATCAGCGCCGGCCAGGCCGTGCCGCCACCCGCCAATCTTGACGAGCATCTTGCCAATGTCCGCGCCGGGCTGGCGCGCAACACGTCGCTGGTGATGCCGCCGCTGATGCACGGC
>JAAFIT010000325.1 GCA_013298745.1 Sphingomonadales bacterium | reverse complement strand
GACCAGAAGGTCATCTATCCGGTGTCGAACCCGCTGTCGCCGACGGGCGGTGTCGTCGGGCTGAAGGGCTCGCTGGCGCCCGATGGTGCGATCGTCAAGGTAGCGGGTATGGCGCGTCTGCAATTCACCGGGCCGGCGCAGGTCTTTGATTGTGAAGAGGATTGTTTTGCCGCTGTCGAAGCCCGACAGATCGAAAAGGGCGCCGTGGTCGTCATCCGCTATGAAGGCCCCAAGGGTGGACCGGGCATGCGGGAAATGCTGTCCACCACGGCGGCGCTTTACGGCCAGGGCCTTGGCGAGCATGTCGCGTTGATCACCGATGGCCGTTTTTCGGGGGCGACGCGCGGGTTTTGCATCGGCCATGTCGGGCCAGAAGCGGCCGACGGCGGCCCGATCGCTTTGGTCGAAAATGGTGACCAGATCGCGATCGACGCGGCAGCAGGCACCATCGACCTGCTGGTTCCTGACGATATATTGGCGGCGCGGCGGGCCAAATGGCAGACGCGCGCGCATGATTATCAGTCGGGCGCCATCTGGCGGTTTTCAAAGACGGTTGGTTCGGCGCGGCTTGGCGCGGTCACCCATCCCGGCGCGCGTGCCGAAACGCATTGTTTTGCCGATATCTGACGCGCGTCAGCGCGTTTGTGGTGCCACCGGCGGTGGCGAGGAGGCCAATGGCGCCGGGGCAGCTACCGGTGGCGGGCCGATTGCCGACCAGATCGGCTCGCCCCTGCCGTCGCGCGGCACTTCGCCGTTGGTGCCGACTTGCGCACGATCGACATAGAGCGGCGACGGCGAACAGGCCCCGAGCGTCAGAATCGTTGCGAAGAGAAATTTCATACGCGCCATGATTGTCGATGGTTGTTACATCCGTTCGTGATGAAGACAAGTCCGCCCTCTGGTCGCACGACGCAGCGGCCATGCTGACGATGCGTCCGGGTCCTCCGGTCGTGACGGCAGCCGAGATGCGCGCTGCGGAGGCGGTGACGATTGCCGGCGGCGTGACGGCAGCATTGTTGATGGACAGGGCTGCCGCGGCCGCGACCCGGGCCATCCTGCACTTTGCGCCGGCGCGATCGGCGCTCGTGCTGTGCGGACCCGGCAACAATGGTGGTGATGGTTTCGGTGTCGCGGCGCGGCTGCGGGCCGCAGGTGTCGACGTCCAGGTCGCCGCGATGGCGCTGCCGCAGACGCAACCGGCGGCGGACTTTGCGGCGCGATGGGCTGGGCCGATTGTGTCGTTCGCCGATGCGACACCTGACGGGTTGATTGTCGACGCGCTGTTCGGCACCGGATTGACGCGGCCGCTTGGCGCCGAGGTGCAGGCGCTGCTCAACCGGTTGCGCACGGATCGCCGGACGGTTGTCGCGCTTGATATGCCAAGCGGTATCGATAGCGACACGGGGGCAGCACTGGGTGACCCGCTGGCAGCGGATCTGACAATTGCTTTTGGCGCCCGCAAGCGCGGACATCTGCTGGGGGATGGTCGCCGGGCGAGCGGCCGACTGGTGGTGGCGGACATCGGCATCGCGCTGGACGCGCCGCAGCTTCGCCACATTGTCAGGCCGAAGTTGCAGGCGCTGGCGGACGATAGCCACAAATATACACGCGGCGGCGTGCTGGTCATCGCCGGCGCCGCTCAAGGCGCGGCGCAACTGGCGGCGCTCGCGGCGCTCCGTACCGGGGCCGGTGCCGTGACGCTGGCCGGTAGCCAGCAACGCCCACCTGCTGATGCGATCATGACGGCCGGTGACGATGAGGCGCTGGCTTTGCTCGGCACCGGCAAGATCCGCGCCGTGGCGTGCGGCCCCGGCCTAGCCGACGCACAGCGCAGCCGTGATTGGTTGCTGCGCCTGTTGGGTGGTGCAACGCCGCTGGTGCTCGATGCCGGGGCGCTGGCGCTGTTCGACGGCCCGCAGGATTTGTTCGGAAATGCTGTCGCACCCTTGGTGTTGACGCCGCATGCCGGCGAGTTTGCGCGGCTGTTCGGCCCACCAGGACCGGATCGCGTGGCGGCCGTGCGCGCTGCGGCCGTGGTCTCGCGTGGCGTCGTCCTGCTGAAGGGCCGCGAAACTATCATCGCCGCGCCAGACGGGCAGGTGGCGATGAACACCCATGCCACGCCATGGCTGGCGACAGCCGGGTCAGGTGACGCGCTGACCGGGATCATTGCGGCGCTGCTGGCGCAAGGCCTGACGCCATTCGAAGCCGCCCAGGCCGGTGCCTGGTTGCATGGCGATGCCGGGCTGCGCAGTGGCGCGGGCATGATCGCGGACGACATTCCCCGGTTGCTGCCTTTGGTGCTGTCCGAACTGTGATGGCAGGGGAATTGATTGTCCGGTTGGCAGCGCGTGGTGACGGTGCGACCGCATCGGGTCGCTTTGTCGCCGGCGCGGCTGTAGGCGATCATGTCGAATTCGATGGCGACCGCGTCACCATCATCCCCGGACCCGATCACGTCACGCCGCCATGCCGTCATGTGCCGGATTGTGGCGGTTGCCAGCTTCAGCATGTCACCGACGCGGCCTATTGTGACTTCGTCAGCGACCGCATTGTGCGCGCCCTGGCGCATTGCGGGGTGGCAGCGCCGCCGATGGCACAAGTTGCGCTTTCGCCGCCCAGGAGCCGGCGGCGCGCGGCGTTGCGCGCGGTGCGGCGTGGCGGCGTCCTTAGTCTCGGTTTCAACGCCGAAGGCAGCCACCGCATTATCGATATCCAGCAATGTGAGGTGCTTTCACCGGCGTTGTTCGGGCTGATCGCGCCCTTGCGGACGCTGCTCAAGCCGGCGATTGCCGAAGGGCAGGGGGCGGGGGTGACGCTGACCGAAAGCGAGACCGGCGTCGATGTGCTGCTCGCCAATGTTGCCGCCGAAACCTTCGCGCAGATCGAGCGGTTGACGACCTTTGCCGCCGCGCATGATCTGGCGCGGCTGTCGGTGGAAGGCGCCGGCGGTGTGGAAACGGTCGCGATGGCGCGGATGCCGATTCTCTCCCTAGGCGGCGTCCCGGTGGCGCTGCCACCGGCCCCGTTTCTGCAGGCGACGCGTGAAGGGGAGGCCGCGCTGGTGGCAGCGGTCGTGTCCGCGGTCGGGCCGGCGAAGCGTGTCGCGGACCTGTTCTGCGGGCTGGGCACCTTTGCCTTGCCGCTGTCAGCGCGCGGCAAAGTGACGGCCGTCGATGCCGCCGGGCCGGCGGTGGCAGCGCTGTCGTCGGCCGCGCGACAAGCGCAGCGACAGGTGGAAACCGCCCATCGGGACCTGTTTCGCCGCCCCTTGCTGGCGAGCGAGTTGGCGCCGTTCGACGCGGTGGTCTTTGATCCGCCGCGCGCCGGGGCCGAAGCACAGGTCCGGCAATTTGCGGCCTCGAAGGTGCCGCTCGTCGTGGCGGTCTCGTGCAATCCCAGTACCTTTGCTCGCGACGCGGCCTTGCTGGTGGCGGGCGGCTATCGGCTCGAACGCATCTGGCCGGTGGCGCAGTTCCGTTGGTCGACACATGTCGAATTGGTGGCTAGATTCGTGCGATAGCCTTTGGGGGAAGGGCCATGCCGACCGATCCACGCATCGACGCCTATATCGACAAGGCCGCACCGTTTGCGCAGCCGATCCTGACCCACTTTCGGGCGCTGGTTCACACCGCCGATCCGGCGGCGGACGAGACGCTCAAATGGGGCATGCCGTTTTTCGTCCATGACGGGCGGGTGCTGGCGATGATGGCAGCGTTCAAGGCGCATGCCGGAATCGGAATCTTCGACGGCACACCGATGAGCGGCGG
>JAAFIT010000324.1 GCA_013298745.1 Sphingomonadales bacterium | reverse complement strand
CGGCGTCGGCGTGCAGGGGCTGGCCATGGGGGAGGTCGCCTATCAGAACGCTGTGACCTACGCCAAGGATCGCATCCAGGGTCGCGCGCTCACCGGCCCGGCAGCACCAGAAGCCAAGGCCGATCCGATCATCGTCCATGCCGATGTGCGCCGCATGCTCATGGATGGCCGCGCCTTCAACGAAGGCGCCCGCGCGCTGATCCTGTGGGGCGCCTTGCAGGTCGATCTGGCGAAAAAGGCGGCGACGGCGGAAGAGCGCCAGTTGGCCGATGACCTGATTTCGCTGCTGACCCCGGTGATCAAGGGCTATTGCACCGACAAGGGCTATGAAATCGCCACTGCCAGCCAGCAGGTTTATGGTGGCCATGGCTATATCCGCGAATGGGGCATGGAACAGTTCGTCCGCGACGCCCGCATCGCCCAGATTTACGAAGGCACCAACGGCATCCAGGCAATGGATCTGGTAGGGCGCAAGCTCGGGCAGAATGGTGGCCGCGGCACCCAGGCTTATCTCGCACTGGTCAATGGCGCGTTGGCCGATGCCAAGGGTGATGAACGCTTGGCGGCAATTGCTGTGCCGCTCGAAAAGGCACTTGGCGACCTTCAGGCAGCGACGATGTGGTTGCTCCAGAACGGCATGGCCAATCCGGACAATGCCGGCGCGGGCGCGACCGCCTATCTGCACCTGATGGGCATTGTCGCGCTTGGCCATATGTGGCTGCTGATGGCCAAGGCGGCGCATGCGGCACTTGATGCCGGCGCATCTGACCGCGAATTCTACGACGCGAAAATTGTCACGGCGCGCTATTATGCTGCGCGCTATTTCCCCGACGCGCGGGCGTTGCGCGCCAAGCTTGAAGCCGGATCGGAAGCGTTGATGGCGCTGCCGGTCGCGGCGTTCTGAACCAACCAAAGACCTGACGACCGAACTTCCTTGGGAGACTGACCATGGCTGAAGCCTATATTTATGACGCCGTCCGCACCCCGCGCGGCAAAGGCCGCAAGGACGGCAAGCTGCATGAAATCACGCCGATCCAGCTCGGCACCCAGGTGCTGCAGGCGGTGCGCGATCGCACCCGGATCGACACATCGGACGTCGATGATGTGATCTTCGGCTGCGTCGCGCCGGTTGGCGAGCAGGGCAGCGACATTGCCCGGGTCGCCGTGCTCAACGCCGATTACGCCGAAACGACGGCCGGCGTGCAGATCAACCGCTTCTGCGCCTCGGGCCTCGAAGCCTGCAACATGGCGGCCGCCAAGGTCATTTCCGGTGAAGCGATGTTCGCCATTGGTGGCGGCGTTGAATCGATGAGCCGCGTGCCGATGGGCGCCGATGGCGGCGCCTGGGCGATGGACCCGGCCGTTGCCTACAAGACCTACTTCGCCCCGCAGGGCATTGGTGCCGATCTGATTGCCACCAAATATGGCTTCAGCCGCAACGACGTCGATGCTTATGCGATGGAATCGCAGAAGCGCGCCGCGCGGGCGTGGAGTGAAGGGCGGTTCAAGAACAGCGTCATCGGCGTCCGCGATGTCATCGGCGAAATCGTTCTCGACCATGACGAGCATATGCGCCCGCAGACCGACATGCAGTCGCTGGGCAGCCTCGCGCCGGCGTTCCAGGCGATGGGCGAATCCATGCCGGGCTTCGATGCCATCGCGCTGATGCGTTACCCCGAAGTCGAAAAGATCGACCACGTCCACCACGGCGGCAACTCGTCGGGCATCGTCGATGGCGCTTCGGCCGTTCTGATTGGCAACAAGGAAATGGGCGAAAAGTACGGCCTCAAGCCGCGCGCTCGCATCCGCGCCATGGCTAGCATCGGTTCCGAGCCGATGATCATGCTCACCGGGCCGGAATTCGTCGCCAACAAGGTGCTGCAGCGCGCCGGCATGACCCGCGATGACATCGACCTGTTCGAACTCAACGAAGCCTTTGCGTCGGTCGTGCTGCGCTTCATGCAGGCGCTCAACATTCCTCACGACAAGATCAACGTCAACGGCGGCGCCATCGCCATGGGCCACCCACTCGGCGCCACCGGCGGCATGATCCTCGGCACGGTGCTCGACGAGCTCGAGCGCACCGGCAAGGGCACTGCGCTGATCAACCTGTGCGTCGGCGCCGGCATGGGCACCGGGACAATCATCGAGCGTATCTGAACCATCAGTTCGTCACCCCCGCGAAGGCGGGGATCCATCGCGCGCTCGTTCCGTTGGGTTCGAAATGCAGGCGATGGTCCCCTGCCTTCGCGGGGGTGACGGTTCGAAATTCAAGGGGAGACCCCAAATGACCGACACTGCAATCCGTTCCGAACTCGATGCCGATGGCATCCTGCTGCTCACCATCGACGTCCCCGGCCAGTCGATGAATGTCATCACGCCCGAAGTGTCGCGCGACCTCGCCGCTGCGATCGAGCGACTGAAGACCGACCCGGCGGTCAAGGGCGCCGTCCTCACGTCCGGCAAGCCGTCAGGCTTCATGGCCGGCGCTGATTTGAAGGGCATGGGCGCCATGTTCGGTTCGGGCGCCAAGCTGCCCGATGGCAAATCCAAGATGGCGGCGCTGTTCGACAGCGTGTTTCAGCTCAACAAGCTGCTGCGCGACCTCGAAACCTGCGGCAAGCCGGTCGCGGCGGCCGTCAATGGCCTGGCGCTTGGGGGCGGCCTCGAGTTCATCCTCGCCTGCCATTACCGCGTCATTGCCGACAACCCGAAGATCACCCTTGGTCTTCCGGAAGTCATGGTCGGCCTGTTCCCTGGCGCCGGTGGCACCCAGCGGCTGCCGCGCTTGATGGGTATCCAGCCCGCGCTGATGTATCTGTTGCAAGGCAAGAACATGAGCCCGCAGGAAGCGCTCGGCTTCGGCGTCGTCCAGGCCGTGGTTCCCGCCGATCAGATCGTCGAAACCGCCAAGGCCTGGGTCAAGGCAAACCCGACCAAGGGCGTCCAGCCATGGGACGAAAAGAGCTTCAAGATGCCCGGCGGCATCGCTTCGGGCCTCAACCCCGGTTTCGCGCAGATTTTCGTCGGCGGCACCGCGATGACGCATGTCAACGCCGGCGACAACATGAATGCTCCGAAGGCAATCCTCAGTGCTGTTTATGAAGGCACCCAGGTGCCGATGGACACCGCCATCCGCATCGAGAGCAAGTATTTCGCCAAGGTCGTCGCCGATCCGCAGGCCGGTAACATGATCCGCAGCCTGTTCGTGTCGAAGCAGGCTGCCGAAAAGGGTGCTCGCCGACCCAAGGGTGTGGCGCCGATGCCGACCAAGAAAATCGCCATGCTCGGCGCCGGCTTGATGGGCGCCGGTGTGGCGATGGTAACGGCGCAGGCCGGTATCGACGTCGTGCTGCTCGATCGTGATCTGGCTTCGGCCGAAAAGGGCAAGCAGTACACTGCTGATCGCCTCGCCAAGAAGCGCATGGACCCGGCCAAGGCGCAGGCCATCCTCGATCGCATCCACCCGACGGCGGATTATGCCGATCTGAAGGGCTGCGACCTGATCATCGAAGCGGTTTTCGAAACCCGCGAGATCAAGGCCGATGTGACCAAGGCCACCGAAGCCGTTGTCGGCCCGGATGTCATCTTCGGCTCGAATACCTCGACGCTGCCGATCACCGGCCTCGCCAAGGCGTGGTCGAAGCCCGCCAACTTCATCGGCATCCACTTCTTCTCGCCCGTCGAAAAGATGCCGCTGGTGGAAATCATCGTCGGCAAGGAAACTGGGCCTGAAGCCATCGCCAAGGCGCTCGATTACGTCGCCGCCATCCGCAAGACCCCG
>JAAFIT010000323.1 GCA_013298745.1 Sphingomonadales bacterium | reverse complement strand
CCATAGGCCACCTGCCCGACCTGGGCATCCTGGGCGGCGACGGAGGCCGTGAGGGTGATGACGCCGCGCTCGCCATCGTCCAGCGGCTCGAGCGAGGCCATGCCGAGCGCCGAAAGCGAGGCGAGGTGATAGCTGGCGACCAGAATCCCGCGCACCGAATATTCATAGTCGGCCGTCGAGAATCGCTTGAACTCGCCGGTTTCACGATTGCGGGAAATGGTCTTGCCGCCGCGCGAGGTCTGCGCGCAATGCACCAGAATCCGCTCCTGGCCATGCGCCGCGCGGGCCTTTGCAAATCCCGCCACGACCGAATCCTCGTCGGTGACGTCGACAAGGCAGAAGAGCGCGCCGATGGCGTTCGCGACCGCTTCGCCCTTTTCCGCATCCCTGTCGAAGATCGCGACCCGTGCCCCGGCAGCGGCCAGGGCCTCGGCGCTCGCCCGCCCGAGGCCGGACGCACCGCCCGTGACGACCGCCGCAGTGTCCGTCGTGATCTGCATGAACGCATGCCCCTTCTTGGTCCGACCGCCGACGCCGATGTGACGGAGCGCAAGCAAAGACTATGGCAGTGGGACGCGTCAGGGGTAGCCCATCACTTCGTCAGGCAGCACGTATGCCGGCACCGAAAGGCACTTTGCCGCACGTTCAGCGCTTGGCTGCCAGGCGGCGCCATGCATCGCTACAGCATGCCGCAGTGGCATCGATGGTGCGGAAGGCTCAATGCGTCCGTTTCTCGAGGAAGGCGCGGAAACTGTCCTGTGCCGCCGCACCCACTTGCGTGAGTGGGTTGGGCATGCCGGCCAGCCCGATTGACGAACGGCAGACTGTAGCGCGGTCAAACCGATACAAGACGTCAAAGACCGGGGCGGATGGCACACAGCCCGCTGAACCACGCGCGAGCGGATGATCACGAAACCATCGACGCCAAACGGATGTCTTGCCTGTGAAATGATATCATGTATCAGACGCGCTCACGAGACGGGGCCATGGGGGCACCGCTGCTCCAGGACTGACCTCGACATGACCAAAAACGCCATTCTGTCACCCGCATTGCTGCTCGCCACCGTTGCCGGTCTTGCAACGCCAGCGATCGCCGCGGATGACGCCGATACGATCGTCGTCACTGCCCAGCGCCAGGCCTATCGCGGTGACTTCACCTTGCGCGAAACCCCGCAAGCGATCACCCAGATCGGCCAGCAGCAAATCGACAACAACAATATCACCCGGCTGTCAGATGCGCTTGATCTGTCGGCGTCGGTGGCGCGGCAGAACAATTTCGGGGGGCTTTGGGACGCCTATGCGGTGCGCGGCTTTGCCGGCGATGAAAACCTGCCTTCGGGCTATCTCGTCAATGGCTTCAACGGCGGCCGCGGTTTCGGCGGCAGCCGCGACGTCGCGGGGATCGAGCGGGTTGAAGTCCTCAAGGGCCCCAACGCCGCTCTTTTTGGCCGTGGCGAGCCGGGCGGCACGATCAACATCGTCACCAAACGCGCCGATTTCGATACGCGCGGCCGGGTCAATCTTATGGCCGGCAGCTTTGACCGCCAGCGCGGCGATGCCGATGTCAATCTGGCGGTCGGCGACGTCGCGGCTGTCCGCCTGATCGGCTTTTATGAAGACGCCGGCAGCTTCCGCACCACAGTGCGCAGCGAACGCTTCGGCTTTCTGCCGTCGCTGCTGTTCAAGCTCGGCGACAACACCAGCCTGACCTATGACCTTGAGCTGACGCGATCGGAAGCGGATTTCGATCGCGGCACGGTGGCGATCGGCGGCGTGCTCGGCCGGGTGCCGCGCGAAAACTTCCTCGGCGAGCCCGGCGATGGCCCGATCGAAGCCGATGCCACCGGCCACCAGCTCCAGTTGCAGCACAATTTCAACGACGCCTGGAGCCTGTTGCTTGGCGGCCAGTATCGCGAAACCCGGCTCGAGGGCTTTTCGACCGAGGCCGAACTGGCGGGAGGCCGGCAGCGGTTGGGCCGCGATGGCCGATCCTTGTCACGTCAGCGCCGCTCGCGGCTGTACGAAGGCGAACATTTCGTGCTGCGCGGCGAAGTCGCCGGCCGTTTCGACACCGGCAGCCTCAAGCACCGCGTGCTGATCGGCGCCGATTACGACAGCTTCGACAATTCGCAGCTTTTCCTGCGTTTCCGTCCGCCGGTGATCGGCCCGGCGACGACGCCGCAAGCCAGCAATGATATCGATGTGTTCGCGCCGGTTTATGGCCGTTTCCCGCTGCCGACCCCGGCTCCGCAGACCAACCGGCTCGATCAGCAACGCGCCTTTGGCGCCTATGTCCAGGATCAGATCAGCCTTTCCGATCGTGTGCAGATCCGTCTTGGCGGGCGCTTTGATGCGATCACCGTCGAAACGCTCAATCGCGCCAATTCGGTAGGGGCGGAGCGCAACTACAACCGCTTCAGCCCACAGGCAGGCATTGTCTTTGAAGCGTCGAAGGCGGTCTCGCTTTATGCGGCTTATGGCGAAGGCTTCCGCGCCAATCTGGGGGCGACAGCCGCCGGCACCTTGTTCGATCCGGAAACGTCGAAATCCGCCGAAATCGGCGCGAAATTCGGGCTGTTCGACGACAAGCTGCAAGGCACGGTGTCGCTGTTCACCCTGTCCAAATCGAACGTGCTCGCCGCCGATCCGGCCAATCCCGGCTTCTCGCTGCCGATCGGCAAGGCACGCAGCCGCGGGTTGGAGGTTGACCTCAATGGCAAGCTGCCCGGCGATATCGACCTGTGGTTCAGCTACGCCTATGTCGATGCCGAAGCGCGCGCCAACGTCAACGATCTCAACTTCGGCCTTGCCATCAAGATCGGTGACCCGCTGATCAACGTGCCCAAGCACAGCCTCAACGTCCAGGCATCGCGCGCCTTCGCCATCGGCGATACCAGGCTGACGCTCGGCGGCGGGGTGCAATATGTCGGCGAACGGCTCGGTGAGACCGGGACGAGTTTCGTTCTGCCCGATTACACACTGGCGCGGCTGTTCGCGGCGTGGCGGGTGCAGGAGAATGTCGAAATCTTTGCCGATGTGACCAACCTGTTCAACACCACTTACTACACCAACAGCTTTGCCCAATTGTGGGTACAGCCGGGCACACCGCGCGCTGGTTCGGTCGCGGTGCGGTTTTCGTTCTGATGACCGCCCCGCCGCTCGCCATTGCCGATCTAGTCGTCGAGCGCGGCAATCGCCGCGTCGTCGATGGCCTGACGCTGTCATTGGCGGCGGGGGAAATCTATGCCCTGCTCGGCGGCAATGGCGCCGGCAAATCGACGACGTTGTTCGCGATCCTGGGCTTTCTGCGCGCATCGGGTGGCAGCCTGCGCGTCGGTGGCCATGATCCGGCAACAGCGCCCGATGCCGTGCGCGCCAGCGTCGCCTATCTGCCCGAAAACGTGGCGCTGTACGAGCATCTGACGGCACGCGAGAATGTCGAATACTTCCTCAAGGTTGCCGATTGCCTGCGGCCGAAGGCGGAGATCGAAGCCGCCTTTGACGGCGTTGGCCTCGGCGCTTCGGCATGGGATCAGCGGGCGGGCAGTTTTTCGAAAGGCATGCGCCAGAAGACGGCCATCGCGCTGGCACTGCTCCGCCAGACACCGTTGCTGCTGCTCGATGAACCGACCTCGGGCCTTGATCCTGCCGCCGCGCGCGATTTCCACAAACTGCTGGAAACGCTGGCGGCGCGCGGTGTTGCCGTGCTGATGGTGACGCACGATCTGTTGGGTGCCGCCGACACCGCCGACCGGATCGGGCTGATCGCCGGCGGTCGGATTGCGCATGAATGGCGCAGATCGGAAGA
>JAAFIT010000322.1 GCA_013298745.1 Sphingomonadales bacterium | reverse complement strand
CATTGCCGGCACGCTGGCGGCGCTGGGAACTGTGTTCGCTGATGGACTGTCCACCATTCTGGCGATGCGGGTCGTTTTCGGCGTTGCCTCCGGAATGATCTATGCCGCCGCCTTGCGCGATGCGACGGCGGCGACTCGCGCCCCGTCACCGGCACATGCCATGGGCACCATTCTGCTTGTCCAGCTGGTGCTGGCAACATTCGTTGCACTGCTGCTGCCCGAGGTGGCCAGCATCGCCGGGCCGGCCATGGCGTTGATGTGCCTTGCCGTGGTGCCGATCGCGGCGACATGCTTGCTCGTTTCCGATGGCGAAGCGCCGCCCGAAGCCTGTGCCGCAATCGATGCCGGGCACCGCCCGTCGCCCGCCATTCTGGCCATGTTTCTGTTTGTCGCTGCGAGCGCGATGATCTGGAGCTATGTCGGCGCCGGAGCCGTTTTCGCCGGGTTTTCGAGCCAGACTGTCGGCCTCGGCGTTGCGCTGGGCTCGGTCGCCGCCGGGGTGGCCGCACTCGTTGTGGCGCGGTCAACGCCGTGGCTGCCACTGCCGGCGTCGGCCGCGCTGACGGCTCTCGCCATGGCGACGCCCGTGGTGATGACCGCAAGTGCGATAGGCTATGTCGCTGCGATGATCGCCTTCAACATCGGCGCAACCTATGCCGTCGCGCGCTTTTCGGCCGAAGCGATCGAGCAGGGGGATCGCGCCGCCGTGCCGACGGTTCAGGCTGTCGGGATGGTCGCAGGGCCGTTGGTTGGCGCTGCAGCCCTGACATTGGGAGGCGTGCCGGCGCTTGGCTTCATGGCTGTGCTCATGCTGGCTGGCGGGGTCGCGGCAATATTCGTCAATGGCCGTGGCGCTGCTGATGCAGAGGTGATTGCGCCAAAGGCCTTGCTGCGAGATGATTGGCCCTTGACGGAAACTTGACGCCTGTCCAGTATGATTATGTTGTGTCGCCAATCAGGTTTGGCTTTTGCGTGGCGAGCAGGCACATTTGAGGGGGATTGAAACAACCATGACTGTCCCGAACCGCCGTCACCGGCCTGGCGCTGCCACAATCCTCGCGCTTGCGGGTGCCATGCTGCTGCCTGCTGCCGCAACGGCCCAGGCCGTCGCCGCCGCGCCTCCGGTGCTCGAATCGGAGGAGCCATTTACCCACAAGCTGCCGGCATTATCGCCGCATTGGGCTTTTATCCGCGGCGGTTTCGATTCCGGTGCAACGAGAATTTGGGACGGCGACACCGGCAAGATGGTGGGCCTGATCTCGACCAGCAAATGGTCCGATCTGACGCTCGATCCGACCAACAAATTTTATTATGTCTCGGAAACCATCTGGTCGAAGATCAATCGTGGCACCCGGCAGGACATGCTTTCGGTCTATGATCCGGTCACGCTCAATCTTGTTGCCGAGGCGCCGCTTCCGGGGCGGCTGATCATCGGTGCCGATCGCAACAATTTCGTCATCAGCGACGATGGCAAGACGGGTTATGTCTATAATCTCGATCCGGCATCGTCGGTGAATGTCGTCGATCTGGAAAAGCGCAAGGCGGCGCAAACCGTCGAATTGCCCGGCTGCGCGACGTTGATCCCCAATCCGGTCGGCGGTTTCTCGGCGCTGTGCAGCGATGGCACGCTGGCGACCGTCGCCTTGAAGGGCAAATCCTCGTCGATCACCCGCACGGCGCCGTTCTTTTCGGCCACCAATGATCCGATCTTTGGTCCGCATGTCTATGATCGTGGCAAAGCCGAAGCGGTGTTCCTCACCTACACCGGCCTCATCTATCAGGCCAAGATCGGCGCGACGCCAGTGATCGGCCAGCCCTGGTCGCTGCAGGCGGCGGCGGGGTTGCGGCCGGGCGACACCAAGCCGCTCGATATCAACTGGATGCCCGGCGGGCGGCAGTTGATGGCGCTGCACCGCCCCACCGGCACGCTCTATGTGTTGATGCACATGGGCGAATTCTGGTCGCACAAGCAGGCCGGTGATGAAATCTGGGTGGTCGATCTCGCCAACAAGCGGGTCAAGCGCCGCGTTCCCTTGAAGGACAGTGCAGAGAACATCGAGGTCACCCAGGATGCCAAGCCGCTGATTTTCGTCAATGGCGATGAAGGCAAGGCGCGGGTGATCGATGCCACGACCTTTGAACAGAAGTTCGAGATGGAACGTGCCGGTGGCGGCGTGATTTCCACCATCGAGCCGCGCTGATACGCCGTTGTTGGCGCAGGCTCTCCAAATTGCCGGCTTTGCCGCCAGCATCACCGTCGGACTGGTGTTTCTGGTCGCGGCGCTGGGCAAACTGCGCCATCGTGATCTGCTGCCCGGCGTGATTGCCAATTACCGGCTGTTGCCTGAAGCGTTGGTCGCACCCGCAGCGCTGCTGCTACCGGTTGTCGAACTGATCGTCGCTGTCGGCCTGCTGTTCGGCAATCGTCCAGCGGCGCCGCTTGCCGCTATCGTGCTGCTGCTCGTTTTTGCCGCGGCAATGGCGATCAATATCCAGCGCGGCCGGCGTCACATCGATTGCGGCTGTGGTCATGCCGGTTTGCGGCAGGATCTTGGCTGGCCGATGGTGGCGCGCAATCTGGTCATGGTGCTGGCACTCGGGGCCCGGCTTGGCACCCCCGGTGATCTTGCGCCTTTCGATATCGGCGTTGCTATCGCGGCCGGGGCCATGGTCTATCTGTTGATGCTGATGTTCAACGCGCTGAAGGCGCTCCCCGGGCGGCAACCCGGCGGCGCCAGGGGATGATGTCGATGATGACTGCGCTGATCATATCCGAAATCCTGCAATGGATCGTCCTCGCGGCGCTCGCTGTCGCCGGGCTTGCGTTGGCCCGACAGGTCGGCGTGTTGCACGTCCGCGTTGCGCCAGCGGGCGCGCTCGATGCCGGCAAGGGGCCTGCCGTCGGCGATTTCGCGCCGCATCTCCACGCCACCACGCTTGATGGCCAGAAAATGACCGTCGGTGAAGTCGGTGCCTCGGCGTCGCTGCGGTTGCTGATGTTCGTCTCCGCGCAATGCCCGCTGTGCAAATCACTGATCCCGGTCGCAAAATCCTTCGCCGCCGCGGAGCGTGTCGAACTGGTGTTCGTCGGTGACGACGATCCTGAAGCCCAGCGCGAGATGATCGCCAAGAACGACATGGGCGCCTATCCGTTCATAAACAGCACCGAGATTGGCCGCGCCTTCGAAGTCGACAAGCTGCCGCACGCCGTGTTGCTCGGTGCCGGTGGCAAGGTGCTTGCCAAGGGCCTCGTCAACAGCCGCGAGCATCTCGAAAGCCTGATCGTCAGCCACGAAATGGGCGTCAACCATGTCCAGGATTATATCGCCGGCCTGAAGACACCGCTCGTCAAGGCCGAAGCCGCGTGACGCCAAAACGCTCCAGCAAGGGGGACCAAGCATGACAGGTTTCAACATCGATGGCTTTGGCGAGAAATTGCTGCGCAAGTTCGCCGGGCAGACATCGCGTCGTTCGATGCTGACCCGGCTTGGCGCCACAATCGTCGCGGCGCCGGTGTTCCCGCTGCTGCCGGTCAGCCGCGCCCATGCTGCCAAGCCCGAGCGCTCGGCCGAGGCCAAGACCAGCTTTGCCCGCAACGCCCAAACCAAGGATGACACCAAGTGCGATTACTGGCGCTATTGCGCCATCGATGGCTCGCTGTGCTCGTGCTGTGGCGGCGGCGTCAGTTCCTGCCCGCCGGGCGCCGAGCCATCGCCGGTGTCATGGGTCGGGACCTGCATCAATCCCGATGACGGCAAGGCCTATCTGATCGCCTATCGCGACTGTTGCGGAAAATCGACGTGCGGCCAGTGCGGT
>JAAFIT010000321.1 GCA_013298745.1 Sphingomonadales bacterium | reverse complement strand
CGATTTCATTGAACAGGAGCGCGCCGGGCTGACCGCCGCTGACTGGCCGATCAAGTTCGGCCGGGCCTATGCCCGTATCACGCAGCAGGTGCTCCCAGCGTTCGCCGACGCCGTCGTTGCCGACGCACGCAGCGCAGCCAATGCGCAACTCCTCTACCTGCCCCCCGAGGCGCGCGCATGACAGCCGTCGCTGAGAGCCTTCACGTCACGAACCCCCTTGGCAATCGCCCGGTTCTCGCAACCGCGCCCTTGAAGCCGGGCTTTGATTGCGCCTGGATGTCGCGCTACGCCGATGCAAGCTGGGATCTTGGCCCGGCCGTTTTCCGCGAGAACGCCCGGCGCTGTCATGTTACCGCGCATTTCGACACTGTGGCGGACGTCGGTGTTCGCGAGATGCTACGTGCGTTCCTGTACGCGCGGCTCAACGTCGATCTTCCGGGTCATCGGCTGAAGCTGCCGCCAGCAAGCTTGCGACAGGCGTTCAACCGCGTTCGTCGTTTCCTGGAGTTTGTGCATGCCAAGCTCGGCGCGGTCGATCTTGGACGCGTTGATCAAGCACTGCTCGATGCCTATGTTCGTCACCTGCGCACCGACCGGAACAGAAGCGCGGTAATAATCAGCCAGCTTCTCGAGCCAGCCTTCGATCTCTACACCTATCGTCAATACATGCCGGACGGCGGGCTCACCTTCGAGCCCTGGGCCGGACGCTCCGCGGCGACGGTCGCCGGAGCGCGACAGACGCGCGAGAACCGGACTCCCCGCATTCCCGAGACAGTGATTGTCCCCCTGTTGGCGTGGTCGTTGCGCTACATCAAGGACTTTGCACCCGATATTCTCGCCGCCCGCGCGGAACTTGACCGGCTCGAAGCGCACCGCGCCTCGCTCGTTCTTGCTGACACCGTCACTCCGAGGCCAGAGCAGCGGGCGCGCCAACGCGCCCGCATTGCTGCCTTCATCGAGAAGCGCCGACAAGACGGTCGGGGCATCCCGATCTGGACCACGGCGCATAATGGCGTCACACGCTCGGACCCGACCACCGGCGCCGTAACACCGCCGATCAACACCCAGTTGCTTCATCTCCACGCCGGCATCGACGCGGTAGCTGATCCAGCCATGCATTTGCAGCTGGCCGGCGGCGCCAGCGATCTCATCGCGGCCGCCGTCGCCGAACTCGGCGTGGAGGTCGGGGGCATGGACACGCCGATCAGCCTCGACCCCCAAAGCGGCACGCCCTGGCGACCAAGATTCGATATCAAGACACTGGCACACGAAGAGCGTATGCTCCAGGCCGCTGCCTATATCGTCTGCGCGTATCTTACGGGCATGCGCGATTGTGAGGTTCAGGCCATGCGGCGCGGCTGTCTTGCAACCGCGCGCAGCGAAGACGGCTTGATACTGCGCCATCGGATCAGCTCGACGGCATTCAAAGCCAGGCCAGCGCGCGGCGCGCCCGAACAATGGGTCACGATCGCTCCCGTCGCCGAGGCCATTTCGGTGCTCGAGAGCCTTGCCGAACGGGCAGCGGCCGCGCGCGGCATCGATACGCTATGGCCGGTCTTGTCGCTGAGACCCGTCACCAAGAGTCATATTTCGGCAGAGATCGTCCGCCAGCTCAACGCCTTTCGCGATCATCTCAACGCGTTGTTTGGCAGCCCCGAGACGCCGGTGATTCCGCCTGGCCCGGACGGCGTGCAATGGCGGATCACGACCCGGCAGTTCCGCCGGACGATAGCCTGGTATATTGCCAACCGGCCGTTCGGCACCATCGCCGGCATGATCCAGTACAAGCACGCCTCGGTCGCCGCGTTCGAAGGCTATGCCGGCTCCAGCGCATCGGGATTTCGCGCCGAGGTCGAGCAACAGCGCCTGTTCGGCCAGATCGACGATATCCTTGTCTATTTCGACGAACGCAGCGTCGGCGCGCAGCCGTCGGGCCCCGCCGGTCCACGGATAGCCCGATCGCTCGACGTCGCTGCTGACGGTCTTGGGCCGCTTCCCGCCATGATCGCCGATCGTGACCGGCTGCGCACGCTTCTTTCGAGTCTTGCGCGAACACTGCACGTCGGTGTCCTGGCTGACTGCTTTTTCGATCCAGCCACCGCACTCTGCTTGAAGCACGCGGGCACTCCCGAAGCGTCGACGCCACTCACCGCGATCTGTCAGCCAACGCGGTGTCCGAACGCCTGCATCACCCGACGGCACAAGCCGGCCTGGGAGCACGCCGCCGAGCAAGCGCGTGCGCTCCTGCGGGAGAAGCGTTTGCCTGGGCCGCAGCGCGTCGCGCTCCAGCAGGATCTCGACCGCTTCACATCTGTGCTGCTCGGGATTGGTGCGCCGACAGGGGCTTGAGAGGACGAGGAAGGCGGCGGGTTTGGTGACGGGAAGCAGCAGGGTGAGAGAGGCTCGCCCGGCCCGTCGCGAAAGGCCGTCCCATGACCCCGAACGCCCGGACCCAGCGTGCCGATGTCTACACGCGCATTACCGACGAGATTGTCGCCGCCATCGAGGCCGGTGCCGGCGACTGGCGCATGCCGTGGCACCACGACGGTGCCGCCGTCACCCGACCCCAGAACGTCACATCGGGCCGTCGATACCGCGGCGTCAATGTCCTGGCGCTCTGGATCGCAGCTGAAGCCCGCGGCTTCGCTAGCGGCCTTTGGGGAACCTATCGTCAGTGGCAAGGCGTTGGCGCCCAGGTACGCAAAGCCGAGCGCGGCACCACCGTCGTTTTATGGAAGCAGGCGACGTCGCGCGTCGATGACGAGAACGATGATGGCGATGCCGGGCATGGCCGCGTTTTCGCTCGCGCTTTCACGGTGTTCAACATCGCGCAAGTGGCCGGCTACGAGCCCGCACCAGTCGCCATGCTCCCGGAAGGCGATCGCATCGACCACGCCGATGCATTCGTCGCGGCTCTGCAGATCCCGATCACCGTCGGCGCCTATGACGCACACTACCGGATTGATCTCGACCATATTTTCATGCCGCCGTTCGCCGCGTTCCGCGACGCAGCCGCGCATCTCGGCACCCTTATCCACGAATGTGCCCATGCAACCGGGGCGAAGCATCGTCTCGACCGCAACTTCGCCGAGCGCTTCAACCGCGAAGCCCGTGCCATTGAGGAAGCTTGCGCCGAACTGACCGCCAGCTACATCCTCGCCGATCTCGGCATCGCCCACCATCCCCGGCCGGACCATGCCGCATACGTCGCTTCGTGGCTGCGTGTGCTGAAGGACGACCCGCGCGCGATATTCACCGCCGCCAGCAAAGCCCAGCAAGCCGCCGACTGGATGCACGACCGGCAGCCACAGATCGAGGCGATAGCAGCTTGAACGGCGACGCCAAAATAGCGCCGGAAATTCAGTTGAGGACTGGACTGTCAGGATAAGTCGCCGAGTTAAGCTCCTGTATTATCGGAGCCAGTCTGGGCTTGCCGGTAACGCACCTCGACAACCATGCAAGCTATATCGCGTCCTGGATCAAGATCCTGAAGGACGACGAAAAGGCGCTGCTGTCCGCCGCGGCCAAGGCCGAAACCGCGGCCACCTATCTTCTCAACACGAATGAACAGGTCGGTGCCGACACCGAAGACGATGACAGCGAAGAACCGCTGGCGATCGCTGCCTGACCGGTAGACGACGTGGTCCGGGACGGAGGCGAACTTGCCCCCAACTCCCGCAACGGAACATGTCCCGGAGCATTTGGAGAACGCCACGCGTCATGGTATATACATGGCATATGTTTGGAGTTTGCAGCATGGCCGAACCAGCACCGAACCGTGACATTCGCGAAGCCAAGCTGTTTCGCAACAACCGCAGCCAGGC
>JAAFIT010000320.1 GCA_013298745.1 Sphingomonadales bacterium | reverse complement strand
CAGCCGGTGGCGGACATTGTCGCCGTCCAAGAGGAAGCTGTGCCGCCCGGCAGCATGCAGCCGCTGCTCGACCAGATCGGCGATGGTCGATTTGCCGGCTCCCGATAGGCCCGTAAGCCACAGCACCTTGGCGGTCTGGCCCTTTTGCGCGGCATGGGCGGCGCGGGTGATGGCGACCGGTTGCAGATGGAGGTTCTGCGAGCGCCGCAGCGCGAAATGGATCATCCCGGCGGCCACGGTCGCGTGGGTGGCGCGATCGATCAGAATGAAGCCGCCCAGCGCCCGGCTGTCGGCAAAGGGTTCAAAGACGATCGGCCGCGCCGTGGTGATCGCGGCGACCCCGATGGCGTTGAGTTCGAGGCTCTTGGCCGCCATCTGTTCAAGCGTGTTGACGTTGATGGTGTATTTTGGCGGCGCGATGGTGGCCGCAACCGTCTGCGTGCCGAGCTTGAGCAGGTATGACCGCCCCGGCAGCAGCGCAGTTTCGTCCATCCAGACAAGCGTTGCCTCGAACTGATCGGCGACTTGCGGCGGGTCGCCGGCGGCGGCAATCACGTCACCCCGCGCGCAATCGCGGTTTTCGGCGAGCACCAGCGTCACCGACTGGCCGGATTCGGCCTCCAGCAGGTCGCCATCGGCGGTCACGATGCGCGATACGGTCGTGGTTTGCCCCGATGGCAGCACGCGAACCGCGTCGCCGGGGCGGATTTTGCCGCTGCAGACCTGTCCGGCAAAGCCGCGGAAGTCCTGATTCGGCCTATTGACCCATTGCACCGGCAGCCTGAAGGCGCGTTCAGCAGCGGTTTGCGCATCGATTTCGATCGATTCGAGGTGGCTGAGCAGCGTTTCGCCGCGATACCAAGGGGTGTTTTGCGCCGAAAGCGCGGTGATATTGTCCCCGGCCAGCCCTGAAATCGGCACGCACGCGATGCTTTCGATGCCGATCGAGGCGCCAAAGCTGCGGTAATCGGCGCAGATCGCCTCGAAGACCGCCTGTTTATAGCCGACAAGGTCCATCTTGTTGACCGCCAGCACGACATTTCGGATGCCCAACAGGCTGACGAGGAAGCTGTGACGACGGGTTTGGGTGAGGATTCCCTTGCGCGCATCAACCAGAACCACCGCAGCATCGGCCGTCGAGGCGCCCGTCACCATGTTGCGGGTGTACTGTTCGTGCCCCGGACAGTCGGCGATGATCAGTTTGGCACGCGGTGTGGAGAGGAATCGATAGGCGACATCGATTGTGATCCCCTGTTCGCGCTCGGCCGACAGGCCATCGACGAGCAGCGCGAAGTCGAGATTGGCACCCTGCGTGCCGACTTTGGCGCTGTCGGCGGTCAAGGCCGCCATCTGATCGTCGAAGACCTGGCGGGTTTCGTAGAGCAACCGGCCGATCAGCGTCGATTTGCCATCATCGACCGAGCCGCAGGTAATGACCCGAACGAGCGGCTTGGCGCTTTGGGCGGCGAGATAGGCGCCAATATCGGCGCCGATCAGCGGATCGGGGGTGAATCCGGTCATCAGAAATACCCCTCCGCCTTCTTCTTCTCCATGCTGGCGGACGGATCATGGTCAACCGCACGGCCCAGACGCTCTGATGCGGTCGACAACAGCATCTCCTGGATGACCGCGGGGAGGGTGTCGGCAGTGCTTTCGACCGCGCCCGACAGCGGATAACAGCCCAGCGTGCGGAAGCGGATGCTGCGTTCGACAACGGTTTCGCCCGGCCGCAGCGCCATGCGATCGTCGTCGATCATCAGGATCATGCCATCGCGGGTCACCGTCGGGCGGGTCTTGGCCAGATACAGCGGGACAATGGGGATGTTTTCAGCCGCGATATACTGCCAGATGTCGAGCTCGGTCCAGTTCGACAGCGGGAACACCCGAATGCTGTCACCCTTGGCCTTGTGGGCGTTGTAGAGATTCCACAGTTCGGGGCGCTGGTTGCGCGGGTCCCAGACATGCGCGGCGTTGCGAAAGCTGAACACCCGCTCCTTGGCGCGGGCCTTTTCCTCGTCGCGGCGACCGCCTCCGAACGCCGCATCATAGCCGCCGGCATCGAGCGCCGCCTTCAACTGGTCGGTGAGCATCAGGCGGGTATAGAGCGGCGTCGGGGTATCGAAGGGATTGACGCCATTGGCGGCGCCTTCGTCATTGTGCTGAACGATCAATTGCAGATTGTGCTGCGCCACCATGCGGTCGCGGTGGTCGATCATCGCCTGGAAATCCCAGCCGCTGGCGATGTGCAACAGCGGAAACGGCGGCGGCGCCGGGTAAAACGCCTTCAGCGCCAGGTGCAGCATGACGCTCGAATCCTTGCCGATCGAATAGAGCATCACTGGGTGATCCACCTCGGCGACGACTTCCCGCAGGATATGGATGCTTTCGGCCTCGAGCCGCTGGAGATGGGTAAGCGTCATGGCGCTGTCATAGCAGCGGTTTCGGGCCGTAGGGGCGCAAAAATCTTTGTCGCAACGAAGCTGCGGTGCCAGTGCAGGCGGGCGGCGATGGTGTTGTGGGGATGGCATGCCCCGCCTAAGCTTCGGCAAAAGTGCTTTCGCGAGGAGGATGAGCCGATGGCCTTGCAGCAGATCACGGTTGCGACAACGGTCCCGGTGCCTCCGGCGCGCGCCTGGGCGCTGTTTACCCAGCCAGAGTCGATCACGCAGTGGAATTTCGCGTCGGACGACTGGCATTGCCCGTCGGCCAGCGTCGATCTGGTCGTCGGCGGCACCCACAAGGCGCATATGGCGGCACGGGACGGCAGTTTCAGCTTCGATTTCGAAGGCACTTATGCCGAGGTTGTGGCGCCGGAGGCGGTGACGTTGGTGCTCGGCGATGGGCGGCGATCGCGAACGACATTCGCGCCGGTGGCCGGCGGCACGCTGGTTCAGACCCGCTTTGATCCCGAAACGGAGAATCCACCCGAACTGCAACGCGAAGGCTGGCAGGCCATCCTCGACAATTATCGTAAATATGCCGAGCGCCAGGCCACGG
Source organism: Sphingomonadales bacterium (assembly GCA_013298745.1). Classification (GTDB taxonomy): domain Bacteria; phylum Pseudomonadota; class Alphaproteobacteria; order Sphingomonadales; family Sphingomonadaceae; genus Sandarakinorhabdus. The sequence goes on along the minus strand of JAAFIT010000320.1, from coordinate 836 downwards.
CGTGATTGCCGGCCGCTTCAATCGCCAGTGAAACGCGGTGGCCGCTTTTCAAGAAACGCCGTCACGGCCTCCTTGTGGTCGGCGGTTTCGTGGACGATGGCCTGATAAGCGGCGGACAATTCAAGAATTTCGCTCATCCGCGCGGTTTGGGCCTCGCGCAGCAGCCGTTTTGTCAGGCGCAGCGCGCGGGCCGGGTTGGCGGTGATGCGCATCGCCAGTGCCATCGCCGCTGGCATCAACTCACCATCCGGAACGACGCGGCTGACGAGGCCGATCTCCAGCGCCCGTGCCGCATCGAAACGATCGCCGGTAAAGAACAGTTCGGACGCCATGGCATGGCCGACGACGCGCGACAGCGACCAGGCACCACCGTCGCCCGGGACCAGACCGACCTTGATGAAACTGCACGAAAACTGCGCGCTTTCGGCGGCAATCCGCATGTCGCACAGGCAGGCGAGGTCACAGCCAAGGCCGACGGCATGGCCGTTGACGGCGGCGATGGCGGGAACTTCCAGGTCCATCAGCGCACGCGTGATGCGCTGGACGCCGCGGCGATAGGTGTCGCGGGTGTCGCTCGGCTGCTTGCCGGGGCCGATGCCGGTGCGGTCCTGCATCGCCTTGAGGTTCCCGCCGGCTGAAAAGCCGCGCCCGGTGCCGGTCAGGATCATGCACGAGATGCCGGAATCGGCGCCGACCGCCTCGATGGCGGCGACGAAATCGTCGCAATCTTCCAGCGTGCCGATGGCGTTGAGCGTGTCGGGGCTGTTGAGATGCAGGATCGCCACCTTGCCGACGGTCTCGCGGCGGATGAAATCGCCCATGTTGATGCTCCCCAA
>JAAFIT010000033.1 GCA_013298745.1 Sphingomonadales bacterium | reverse complement strand
GGGCGCTCGATACCGAAATCCCGTGCCAGTGCCCGTGCCGTGGTCCGTGCCTTGGCGACGATCAGATCGATGGTCAGCATACGTGGCACTTCGGCGAGCGGCGCATGCACCGTGACCGGCACGGTGCGCAAGGTCGGCCCGGCCAGCATCATCACAGCATTGCTGGTGGCAATACCGCAGCGTTCGGCGACAAATTCGGTCTGTCCCGGATAATTAAAGCCGATCGCGTAAAGTTGTGCCTTCGAAACCGGACCAGTGACGATGCCGCCGGCGAAGCCGTTGCGTGCCAGCCCGACGGCGATTTCCAGGCTGTCGAGGGCACAGCGCGCGCCGGCCAGGTTCGGATCGCCGGGAACGATCTCGCCAGGATCATCCACTTGTACCAGCGGCAGGCCCGAATCGAAGGCGGCGGCGGCGTCGCCAGGCGCTGCCAGGGTGATGACGGGGCCATCCCACACAGCGGCAATGGCGCGCCGATCACCGATGGCGAAAAACGGCGGCAAGCCTTCGCGTTGGCACGCCGCCCAGGCAGCGGCAACAATCTCGGGCCCGATACCGGCGGGATCGCCGATCGAAACCGCCAGAGGAGCCGGAGCGGCGGTCACCATCAGCGATAATCGATGATGGCGTCACGCCGCAGATCGCGCAGATAACGCCGGGCGCGCATGTTGACGCGCTCATCATTCATCTGGGCATAGATCTCGTCGAAATTCGGCGCCTTGACCTGCGCGGTTGAATCATCGCGCCCGCACAGCACCAGAACGCGCAACCCTTCCTGCTGCGATCCGAAGGGTGGGGTGGCCTGGCCGGTCGACATCGACCCTAGCATGGTCTGCAACGGTGGCGGCAAGTCCTTCATGCGAATGGCGTCGTTCGAGGCAACTTGCGCCCCAAGCGTCCCGGCAACCTCTTCAGCCCGGCCACAACCGCCCATGTTGGACGTGGCGGCCTGAAACTTGGTCACCATCGCCCGCGCCTGGGCTTCGGTGGTGTTGGGCGGCAGCGGCAGCGAAATCTGTTTCAGGCTCAGCACGGCCTCAGCTGGATCGGCGGCCAGCACCTGGCGTTTGCCGATCAGATTCATGATCGCCACGCCGCCGGGGACGCGAATCGGATCACTGACCGAGGTTGCCGGGTTGCCGGTCGCAAGGCTGGTGACGACAGGGGCGACAACATCATTCAACTGTTCGGCGCGCACCCAGCCAAGATCGCCACCAACACCCGCGGTCGATGCTTCGGAGAATTGGCGGGCATAGGCGACAAAACTGGCGCCCTGGCGAACCTGGCCGACGATGCGCGCCGCATCATTCATGACCTGCGCTTCGGTTTCGGGCGTCGCGGCGAGGAAGATTTCGCCGACATGATATTCGTCCTTGCCCTTGGCGGCGTTCAGCTTGGAAATAACGGCTTCGACTTCATCATCGCCGACGTTGACCAGCGGCTCGACCTTGCGCCGCAGCACGCGGCTCCAGGCGAGTTCGCCGCGGATCTGCCCCTTGATCGCCGCCGGCGACGAACCGGCATTGCGCAAATAGGCTTCAAAATCCTCGCGTGAGCGCTTGAAATTGGCGGCGACGCGATCAAACGAGCGATCGACTTCGGCCTCGCTGATCTTGATGTCGTTGCTTGCAGCTTCCTGCAGTTGCAGCTTTTCATCGATCAGGTTGCGCATCACCTGCAGCCGCAGCCGCGGCTTTTCATTTTCGGCAATCGCGCCGTTGTTGGCGGCCAGCACCAGCGCCATGCGCTGATCGATGTCGGTATCGGTGATGACATCGCCGTTCACGATCGCCTGGGCCTTGCGCAATGTCGGGTCGACGTCGCCCATGACGCGCATTTCGGGCAGGTCCGCCGCCGTGAACTCCTGCGGCGCCTGCTGACCACCGACAGGCGCAGCAAATGGCAGCGCAGAGGCCATCAGCACGGCAGCAAACGAACGGGTCAATCGCATTCCAGTCTCCGAACCAGCCAATCACACACGGGTTGCTTGCCCGCCGATGACCGTTCCAAAAGTCGCTCTAGCGCAAGCGACGCCCGGCGGCAAAACCTGCCTTGCGCGGTTCAAGGTTAATCGCTGCTGAAGCACCGGTCAGCGGGTCGAAGTCTTGAAGGCGAGGGTCAGCAGGAAGCTACTGCCAGGTCTGAAATCACGGTCACCAATATAATCGCGCCGCCAACTCAGGCCGAAGCGGAAGCATTCGTCCTCATATTCGGCACCGATACGATGGCGAATGAAGGTGAAGCCGTCGCCAATGGCATTGGGATTGCTGTCCAGCGTGGTCAAATCGACGATTGCCGAGCCGTACACCGACCAGTAACGGGCAAAGCCGACACGGCCGCCAGCCCGCAACTCTTCTCTATCTTCAAGGTCTTCAGTCAGAATGTTGCGGTTTAACTTGACATAGCCGATCGTCGCGTAGGTGGCAGGGCTGCCAATCTGGACATCGAACTCATTGCGCCGCACCGCAAGCGAACTGCGATCGACGCGGAAGCGATGGATGACCTCGAACAAGCCACCATAACGCAGCGTCGTGCGCCCAACGAAATCGCTCAATGTGTCGGACAGTCCCGTGCCTTGCGGGAATTCATCGCCCGTCCCGGCGATCCGCATCGATTGGCCGATCTCGCTGGTCAATGCCCAGCCCGGTCGATCAAGGGTGTAGCGAACACCATAGGTCAAGCGCGTGCCGCCTTCGAACTGATCGAAACCCGGAAAACGGTTGAGATCGAACAGATTGATGTCTTCCAGTTCGATGGCGCGGCTGTCCTCGTTGGGAAAGCTGTCGTTGCGCCCGGACGGCGTCGCCACCAACTGCACGCGCGGCGTGATCGATTGCACCCCACCCAGCGCCTGCCCCGAGAACGGCCATTCGACATCGACAGCGGCGACCGGCAGCGCGCGGGCCTGCAGGCCATCGATACCGGCATAGACCGGCAGGGTCGCCTTGTCGGCATTGGCGACGTGATAGACATCACCCCGCATCATGCCGGTAAAGGTGACGCGTTGGCCCATCGGGCTTATCAGGCTGCGATCCCAGCGGGCAAAGGCCAGCGCCCGCGCCACATCCTGCCCGTCGGTGCGGAACAGGTTCATGCTGTTGACCCCGATATGGAGCCGGCCGCCCAGCACGCGTTCAGCGGGCCGCAGGTCATAATCGATCAGCGGCAGCACAAAGGGGATTTCCCCCGGCGTATCGCTCACGCGCAGGCCCTGAAAAGCCCAGGCGCTCATCGAGAAATAGCTGGTGCTGGTCTGCCGCTCGAGCGCGTAGGTCGAGCGCAGCATGTCATCATAGCCGAGGCCATAAAGCCGGTTGAAAGTATCATCGGTCGTCAGTCGGACCGAAAAGCGCGAACGCCATTCGGGCGTGTGCTGAAAATTGCCCTTCAGCGCGAAATAGCCGCGGAAGCGATTGCCCTTGTCGATGGTGTTGCCATCGGCATCGACATCACCAAGCCGCGTGTAGGTGAACAGACTGTCGATCTGTATCGGGCCTTGCGCCAACAAACGACGACCCTGGACCTGCAGCGCCGGATTGACGGCGGTATAGAACCACGGCGTGATCGTCAGGTCGCGGTCAGGCGCCAACGCGAAATGATAGGGCAGGCTGACCCCCAGTCCCAATTGGCGCTGCCACTTGACACCCGGCAGCAACAGCCCGCTCGCCTGCTTGGCCTCGCCGTCGGGATGCGAGAAGCTGGGCAGATACATCACCGGCACGCCGAAAATCTCGAGGCTGGCGTCGCGATACGACAGGCGGTGCTTGCCGCGGTTATAGCTGATGCGCAGCGCCTTGACCTGCCACACCGGATCCTTGGGGCAGCCGTCGTTCCCCGTCACCGTGCAGGGGCTGTAAACCGCGCGGCGCAGATTGAAGACCTGATCACTACGCTGGCCTTCGACAGCCGCCAGACGGCCGCCGTCGGTCAATACCAGCAACATATTGTCGATAGCCCCGTCGCGCAGCGAATCGGTCAGCTCGATGCGGTCGCCAAAGGCCTGATTGCCTTGCGGATCGGTGGTGACGACATTGCCGGTGGCGATGACGACGCCGGTGGTGCGATTATATTCGATGGCATCGGCCGCCAATCGCCAGGCATCGCGATTGAGCCGGACATTGCCTGTGGCGCTGACGATCTGAGCCTTGTCATCATAGCGCATTTCATCGGCGGCAAAGCCGATGACATCGCCAGCCGCGATCGGATCGCCGCCATCGCGCGGCGGCGGTGCGGCATCCCTAGGCGGGTCGGACAGCGCATCAGGTGCCGGCGGAACAGCCTGTGCCAAGGCAGGGCACCGACAATCGCCCGAAACCCGCCAGCGACAATTGCGGTGTTTGCAGGCAGCGCGTCAGCGTTCTATTCGCTGGTCACTGTTTATCCCAAGGACGCGCCTTCATGATCACCATCGGCTTTCCGACCGCCATCGATTCGACCCCGCACGCCCAGATCGTCCTCGTTGGCCCGGATATGGCGCTCAGCGCAGCCGCGGCGGCCATCGATACCGCCAGCGCCGGCCAGTTGCGCCAGGCGCTGACCACCGCACGCTTCGATGGCGAGGCCGGCAGCATCGTCGAAATCATCGCCCCCGCCGGCGTTGCGGCAACGCGCGTTCTCGCCATCGGCTGCGGCCCGGCCGACAAGGCCAATGCCGCGCAGTTCGAAAAGCTGGGCGGCGCCATCGCGGCGCGGCTCCAGACCAGCGGCGAAACCCGCGCCAGCGTCGATCTGTCAGGCGTCACCGCTGCGCTACCGCTCGCCGGCGCCGCCGCACACCTCGGCCATGGCGCCATGCTGCGCAGCTATCGCTTCGACAAGTATCGCACGACCATGAAGGCAAAGGCCAAGCCGACGCTCGAAGCGCTCGATATTGTCGGTGTTCCGGGCGCGGACGTCTATCACGCCAATCTGGCTGCGATCGCCGCCGGCGTTGCCCGCACCCGCGATCTGGTCAGCGAGCCCGCCAACATCATCTACCCCGAAAGCTTCGTCGAAAGCGCCAGGAGCCTCGCCGATCTCGGTGTCGAACTGACAGTGCTTGGCGAACCCGAAATGAAGGCGCTCGGCATGGGCGCGCTGCTTGGCGTGGCGCAGGGCTCGGTCCGCGCGCCGCGGCTGCTGGCGATGCGCTGGAACGGCACCGGCAACCCGGATGCCAAGCCGGTGGTCTTCGTCGGCAAGGGCGTGACCTTCGATACCGGCGGCATCAGCATCAAGCCCGCCGCCAATATGGAAGACATGAAGTGGGACATGGGCGGGGCAGGGGCCGTCACCGGCGCCATGCACGCGCTTGCCGCCCGCAAGGCCAAGGCGCATGTCATCGGCGTTGTCGGCCTCGTCGAGAACATGCCCGATGGCAATGCCCAGCGCCCTGGCGACGTCGTCACCAGCATGAATGGCCAGACCATCGAGGTGATCAACACCGATGCCGAAGGCCGCCTGGTGCTGTGCGATGCGATCTGGTGGGCGCAGGAACAGTTCAACCCCGAGGTCGTGATCGATCTGGCAACGCTTACCGGCGCCATCATCATCAGCCTCGGCCACGAATATGGCGGCATGTTCGCTAATGACGATGGTCTTGCCAAGCAGTTGAAAACGGCCGGTGAAACCAGCGGAGAGCGGCTGTGGCGGATGCCGATTGGCGACGCCTATGATGGCCTGATCGACAGCGCCATTGCCGACATGAAGAATGTCGGCCCGCGCGAAGGCGGATCGGTGACGGCGGCACAATTCATCAAGCGCTTCGTCAAACCGGGGGTGAAATGGGCGCACCTCGATATCGCCGGCATGGTATGGGCAGCGAAGCCTGGCGCGGTCTTCGACAAAGGCGCCACCGGCTATGGCGTTCGCCTGCTCGATCGCTTCATTGCCGAGAATTACGAGGCATAAATGCCGATAACCCGATGATTGATATCGGTTTTTATCAGTTGGCCCAGCGTCGCGCCGAGGCGGTGCTGCCGGCGCTCGTCACCAAGGCGCTGGCGGCTGGCCATCGGCTTTTGATCCGGACGCCTGATGCGGCAACGCTGGACAAGATCGATGCAGCACTGTGGAGCTTCGCCGCCGACAGTTTTATGCCGCACGGTATCGATACGCTGGTTGGTGATGAGCGTGCAGCCAGCCAGCCCGTGCTGCTGTCCACAGCAGGGGATTGGCGCCGCAATGCTGCCGACTGCCTTGCGCAGGTCGGCGGCGACATTCCCGATGATCTGTCGGGCCTCTCGCGCGTGCTGTTCCTGTTCGATGCCGATAGCCTCGAATCCGCCCGCGCCCGCTGGCGACTGGTGTCGCGCGTCGAAGGGTTTAGGCCGGTGTATTGGCGCGAAAGCGAGGGCGGACGCTTCGAAAAAGCCGCTTGAGACGCAAAATCGTCCCAAAACTTGCCTAAAGCGGCAGTCGCGGCTAGGGGAGCAGCGCTTTCCAATCCCCACCCTGAATCCGGAGTTTTCCCGTGGCCATCACGCGCACCTTTTCGATCATCAAGCCCGACGCCACCCGCCGCAACCTGACGGGCGCCGTCAACGCCATGATCGAAGCCGCCGGCCTGCGCATCGTTGCGCAGAAGCGCCTGCACCTCACCAAGGCCCAGGCCGAAGGGTTCTACGCCGTCCACCGCGAACGCGGCTTTTTCGGCGAACTCGTCAACTTCATGATTTCGGGCCCGGTCGTCGTCCAGGTTCTCGAAGGCGAAGACGCAGTGCCAGCCTATCGCGCCATCATGGGCGCCACCAACCCGGCCAATGCCGACGCGGGCACCATCCGCAAGGAACTCGCCGAATCGATCGAAGCCAACACCGTTCACGGCTCGGATTCTGACGAGAATGCCGCGATCGAAATCGCCTATTTCTTCGCCCAGACGGAAATTGTTGGGTAAGTCGCAGCGCCGAGCGCGTAGCAGAAGCTACGCGCCGACAGGCGCAAGACCGGCTGGCGGGGCGGCTGGCATAAAGCCAGCCGAACCCGTCCAACGTCAGCCCGGGATTTGCCCGCGCTCTTACATTGCTAGCCTTCTACCCCCAGGGCGAAATCCGCTTCGGCTCCGCGTCCCGCGAAATCTCCCCCGCCGGCATCATCGCCTGCAGCGCCGCAATCCGCTTCTCGGTTGCCGGATGCGTTGAAAACATGTCCGAAAGATGCGTCGGCACGATGTAGAGCTGCGCCGCCGCCGGATTGCGTTCGCTCGCCATATTGGGAATCTGCGCCGCCGGCCCGGCGATCTTCGCCAGCGCCGAAGCCAGCGCCGCCGGATTGCCCGAAATCTCGGCGCCACCCTTGTCGGCGCCATATTCGCGCGTCCGGCTGATCGCCATCTGCACGATCATCGCGGCGAAGGGCGCCACCACCATGGCGACAATCGCCACCAGCGCGTTCGATCGGCCCTCGCTGTCACGCCCCCCGAAGAACAGCGCAAAATTGCCGAGCATCGAAATCGCCCCGGCAATCGTCGCCACCATCGTCATGATCAGCGTGTCGCGGTTGGCGACATGCGCCAATTCGTGCGCCATCACCGCCTCGACCTCATCACGGTTCAACATCGCCATCAGCCCGGCAGTGGCCGCCACAGCAGCATTTTCGGGATTCCGCCCGGTGGCAAAGGCGTTGGGATTGGGCGAATCGACGAAATAAACCTTGGGCATCGGCATATTGGCGCGGCGCACCAGTTGGGCAACCATCTGATAAAGCGGGTGATCGGGGCCGACTTCGTGCGCGTCGTGCATCTTCAGCACGATCTTGTCGGAATTCCAGTAAGTGAACAGGTTCATGCCGGCTGCGACAACCAGCGCGATCATGGCGCCGCTGCGGCCCGCCAGCATGAAGCCGACGCTCATGAACAGGGCGGTCAATGCCGCCAGCAGCATCATCGTCTTGAAACCGCTGTTCACCACTCAGCCTCCGTCCTTCGATGCGCAGAAATCTAATGATGCACCTGCCGACAGACAAGCCAAAGGCCGCGATCTCAGATCGGCAGCATCGCGAGACGCTTGGGTGCGCTCGCGCGCCAGCTCCGCGCCAGCCAGTCCTCGATATGGCTCCAATCGACGTCACCGCTATCAAGCCGAATGCCGACCCAGCCCGATGGGCCGAGATAGGCCGGGCGGTAGTAAAGATCGGGGTCGTTCTCGATCAACTGCGCCTGTTCCTCGATACCGCTGGCCTTGACCAGCAGCCCCATGACGCCGTCGTGATGATGATCGTAGCTGAAGTAAGCGAAGAATTTGCCGCCCTCGACATAGAAACCCGGCGATCCATGCGAGAGTTTTTCAGCGGCAGCGGGCAGGGCGAGGGCAAGCGAACGCACCCGATCGAGCATCGCTTCGGGGCCATTGGCGTCACTGACCAGCGTCGCCAACACCCGCGGATAGAGTTGATGCTCGGCATAATGCACGCGTTCGGCGAGCGTTTCGGGGGTATCACCGGGCAAAACCGCGACTTCGACTTGACCCAAGATGGGGCCATCGTCGAGCGACGGCGTCACCAGATGCACTGTGCAGCCGGTTTTGGTCTCGCCGGCGGCCAGAACCGCCTCGTGAACGTCCAACCCCTTGTGTTTTGGTAGCAAGGAAGGGTGGATATTGAGGCAGCGACCGGCCCATTTCGCCACGAAATCATCCGACAACAGCCGCATATAGCCCGCCAAAGCGACGATCTCGACCCCGTGACGCACCAGTTCGGCATCGATGATCTTGTCGAAATCGGCGCGTTTCACCCCCTGATGGGCGTGCGCAAACACCGGAATCCCCTCGGCTGCTGCCAGCTTCAAACCCGGCGCGTCGGGAACATTCGAAGCGACAAGCACCACTTCATAGGGGCAATCCGGCGCCTGCGAGGCATAGATCAGTGCCGCCATGTTCGATCCACGCCCCGAAATCAGCACGCCGACCCGGGTTTTAGGCGTCATGACTCGCCGTCCAGGCTGCCTCCGACCCCCAGGAACCGGCGATTCCGGTGACATCACAGCCCTTCACACCCGCCACAACACGCCCGATGACGCGTGCCGACAATGTCTGAATTATGGCGTTTACCTCTTTTTCTGCCACCACCAACACCATTCCGGTGCCGCAATTGAAGGTGCGCGCCATCTCGCCGGCCGCAATATCGCCCGCCGACCGCAGCCAATCGAACAGCGGCGGCAGGGTGGGGGCCTCGACAATCGCCCGCATTCCCTTGGGCAACACCCGCGGGATATTCTCCAGAAAGCCGCCGCCGGTGATATGCGCCATGGCTTTCACCTTGCCGGCGCGCACAAAAGGCAGCAATTCGCGTACATAAATGCGCGTCGGCACCAGCAACGCTTCGCCCAAAGTGATGCCGGGAGCGAATGGCGCGGGGGCCGACAGGTCGGAATTGTGCCGCGCAATGATGCGCCGGATCAGCGAAAAGCCGTTGGAATGGGCGCCCGATGCATCAATGCCGATCAGAACATCACCATCGGCGACGCCATCTCCGGTCAATTGCTCGCCGCGCTCGACCGCGCCGACGGCAAAACCGGCCAGATCATAGTCACCCGGCGCATACATTCCCGGCATTTCGGCGGTTTCGCCGCCGATCAGCGCACAGCCGGCGATGCGACATCCCTCGGCTATGCCCGCGACAACCGCGGTTGCGACCTCCAGTTCGAGCTTGCCGCTGGCGAAATAGTCGAGAAAGAATAGCGGTTCGGCGCCCTGAACGATCAGATCGTTGACGCACATCGCCACCAGATCGATGCCGACCGTGTCATGCTTGCCGGTATCGATGGCGAGTTTGAGCTTGGTGCCGACGCCATCATTGGCCGCCACCAGCAGCGGGTCCTTGTATCCCGCTGCCCGTGGATCGAAGAAGCCGCCGAATCCCCCCAGTTCGGCATCGGCGCCAGGCCGTGCGGTGGCGCGCGCCAACGGAGCAATACGCTTCACCAGCGCGTTGCCGGCAGCGATGGAGACGCCGGCATCGGCATAGGTGAGGGGAGTCTTGTCGGGCATTTGCATCCCTTAACCGTGTGCGTCGGTCGCGCCAAGCCGCGCGCATACGCTTCGGGCTTGGCATTCCAGCCCGCCCCGTTAGAACGGCGGACGTGAAATTCCCGTCTTTCTCGATGCTGTGGCGTGCAATCGCCGCGCTGTTGCTAACGCTTGCTGTGCCAGCCATAGCGCAGAACAGCGGCGGCAGCGCTTATTCGATCGGCGGCATCGATGTCGATGTCGCTGGACCAAGCCCTCAGGCGGCGCGCATGGCGGCGTTCCGCATTGCCCAGCGCAAGGCCTGGCCGGTGCTTTGGTCTCGGCTGACCGGCGCCCCTGAAGCCCAGGCGCCGCGGCTCACCGATTCGCAGCTCGACAGCATGGTGTCAGGGATCGAAAGCCAGGGCGAACGATTCTCGACGACCCGCTATATTGCCCGGCTTGGTGTGGTTTTCGATCGCTCGCGCGCCGCACCCTACCTCGGGGCGACCGGTGCCGGCCTGCATTCGCCACCGATGCTGCTGTTGCCCAAGCTGGTCGATGGTGGAGTCGCCAAGGTCTATCACGCCAAGACACCGTGGCTGGCGGCCTGGAATCGCTTTCGCGAGACGGTAACGCCGCTCGATTATGTCCTCGCCAGCGGCTCGCCCGGCGACAACATGCTCCTCACCGGTTGGCAGGTGCACCGGCCCGACCGTGAAAGCTGGCGCAATATCCTCACCCGCTTCGATACGGTGCAGGTGCTGACCGCCGAAGCGCGACTGACACGCAGCTGGCCGGGCGGCCCGATCAATGGGCTGTTCATCGCCCGTGCCGGCCCCGATGCCGGTGAACTCGGGCGTTTCACCCTCAGCGCCGCCTCGCCCGAAGGCCTTGATGCCATGCTCGACACCGCCGTGCGCCAGATCGACATGATCTATGCCGGCGCGCTCCGCGACGGTCGCCTGCAAAGCGAGCCGGACCTGTCACAGGAACTGGCGCCATTGCTCAGCACCGGGCCGCTGATCGGCGCCCCGCTTACCACGGCCGCCGCCGAGCCGGGCGCCGTCACCAGCACGCTTGAACTGTTCGTGCCGACCCCGGATGCCGCGACCGCCGCTGGTGCCGAAGCGGAATTGCGCGGCACACCGGGCATTACCGCTGTCACCACCACCAGCCTGTCGCTGGGCGGCACCTCGCAAATCCTCATCAGCTTCAACGTCAGCCGGGCGACACTCGAGTATAATCTTGACAGCAAGGGGCTGCGGCTCGCCAACAACAACGGCCAGACCGTGCTGCGCCGCCGGCTTCCCGATGAAGCGCCCCTGCCGCCGCCGGCGCCACCGGTTGCACCCACACCGGAATCGGATGCGCCACCGCCGACCGAAGCTCCGGCCGCGAACCCGGCACAATGAGCGAAGCCCCTGGGGATATCGGCCGCGAAAACGGCCGCGGCAAGGGCCAGAGCATCGCCGACCGGCTTAGCCTGCCGCAAATCCATTGGGGCTGGCTGCTGTTCATCGCGGCGTTCGTGCTGTTGTTCTGGGCGGCGCGCGGCA
>JAAFIT010000319.1 GCA_013298745.1 Sphingomonadales bacterium | reverse complement strand
CGATCCGCCGCGTCTTGGCCAGATGCGAGATCAGCGTCCCGAAATCGAAGGTCATGTCCATGCCGGTTTCGGTGCGGCCGAACGGCTGGCCATTCAGATCGACGTTGAGGATGCCGTGCAGCTTGCCATCCGACCACATGTCGCCGAGGATTTCGGGGGTGACAAACACCGGCGACAGCGCCGATGCGGGCTTTGACTGGACAAAGCCAAAGCCCTTGGCGAGTTCATCCGGGATGAGGCCGCGCAGCGACACATCATTGACCAGCCCGACGAGACGAATGGCGGCCAGCGCCTCATCGCGGCTGGCGCCCTGTTCGACATCGCCGGTGACGACGATGACTTCGGCCTCCAGATCAAGGCCCCAGCTCGGGTCGTGGAACGGAATCGGATCCCGCGGCGCCAGGAACACGTCGCTGCCGCCCTGATACATCAGCGGATCGGTCCAGAAATTTTCGGGCAGCTCGGCGTTGCGCGCCTTTCGCACCAGTTCGACGTGATTCACATAGGCGCTGCCATCGGCCCATTGATGCGCACGCGGCAGTGGCGCCGCTGCCTCGCGTTCGTGAAAGCGGCTGTGCGGCACGGCATCATGCGCCAGACTTTCGGCGACACCGCGCAGGATCGGCTCGGCATGCGCCCAATCATCGAGCGCTGCCTGCAAGGTGGGGAACATCGGCGGCGGTGCCGCGCACCAGGCGAGATCATCGGAGACAACGACAAGACGGCCATCCCGGCCGTGGCGGAGCGAGGCGAGTTTCATGGCGCCATGGTGGGGTGGAATGTCGCACAGGGCAAGGCCGGAATTGTTCCGGCTCAGCTTTTCATGGTGGGCCAATCCGGTCGGCGCTCGGCCAGATCGAAGACGGCAAGCTGGCGGCGCAGCGGTGAGACCCGCACTCCGTCCGCCGCCAGAAACTCGGCTTGCAGCGCGAGTGCACCTGGAAACTTCGGATTGAGAAAGCCGCCCTTCTTCAGCATGCGCCACCATGGCGTCAGCATGGCCGCCGGCACCCCCATGGCGCGCCGTTCTTCGGCTGCACGGGCGCACATATTGAGAAATATCGCCGTCGATACCGGACACGCGACAGCGACATCATGCCGATGGGCGATGGCGGCGCGCAAATCATCCAGCGTCGCGACCTGGCCAGGTTGCAGACGACGAACGAATTCATCGACTTCAGCCGGACTCGACACAACCATCGCGCCGCCATTGGCCTCGCGGTAGCCGGGTGCGCCTTTGGGGATCATGTGGACGATGTGCGGCGTCCGGCCACTTTCGACATGAGCGATGGCGGATTTGCGCGGTGGCATGACGTTTCTCCGGTTCTGACCGAATTGCGTCATATGGCGGGCGCGCGTCGCTGGGAATAAGATGGGTTTGTTCGTGTTTCGTGCCGCCTTATGCCGCCAGATCATCCTCCGAAATCGCGTAAAGACCGGCAGCACCGCGGGTGACAGGCGCCGATAGCGACCCGACCTGCGGCAAAATTTGTTCGGCATAGAAGCGCGCGGTAGCGATCTTGGCCTTCAGGAACGCCGGATCGCCCGCACCCTTGGCGATATGGTCCGCCGCGACCAGTGCCTGCCGCGCCAGAAGCCAACCGCCCAATGTCAGCCCCATCATCCGCAGATAGGGTGTCGCGCCGGCGGCGACATCATCGGGATTGTTGGCGCCGGTCAGCCAGACGGTCGCGGCCTTGGTGGCGGCAAAGGCGTCATCGAGCCAGGGCGCCAGCGTGCGCAATTCGGCATGGGCATTGAGGTCGTGCAGCGTGTCGCCGATTTGCGCGAACACCTCCTGCCAGTGCGCACCGCCGTCCTGCGCGAGCTTGCGGCCAACGAGATCGAGCGCCTGGATGCCGTTGGTGCCTTCATAGATCGGCGCGATCCGCGCATCGCGGAGAAACTGCGCCGCGCCGGTTTCCTCGACATAGCCCATGCCGCCGAACACCTGCAGCGCCAGCGACGCCACCTCGACACCGACATCGGTCGCCCAGCCTTTGGAAATCGGCGTGAGCAGATCGGCGAGGCCGGAACTTTCGCCCGCATGCGCGCGATCGACCGCGGCGGCGTTCAGATACACCAGCGCGCGGGTCGCTTCGGTGAGCGCCCGGCAGGTCATCAGCGTGCGGCGGACATCGGCGTGCTCGATGATGCGCACCGCCTCACGGCCCCCACCAAATTTCGCCGATTGCACCCGCGTGCGCGCCCAGCCGAGCGCGTGCTGCGTCGCGGCTTCGGCGATGCTGACACCCTGCAGGCCGACCTGAACCCGAGCGTTGTTCATCATGGTGAACATGGCGCGCATGCCGGCACCTTCGGCGCCGACGAGATAGCCGACACAATTGTCGTTATCGCCAAAGCTCATCGTGCAGGTCGGCGAGGCATGGATGCCGAGCTTGTGCTCGACACCGACGCATTTCAGATCGTTGCGGCTGCCGTCGGGCAGGAATTTGGGGCAGAGGAACAGCGAGATGCCCTTGGTGCCGGCCGGCGCATCGGGCAGGCGAGCGAGGACGAGGTGGACGATATTGTCCGCCGCGTCATGTTCGCCCCAGGTGATGAAGATCTTGGTGCCCTTGATGCGATAGCTGCCATCGGCGTGCGGCGTGGCGCGGGATTTCAGCGCGCCGACATCCGACCCGGCCGATGGCTCGGTGAGGTTCATCGTGCCGGTCCATTCGCCGGAGACGAGCTTGCTGAGATAGCGCTCCTGCAATTCCGGGCTGGCGTGCGCCGCGAGCGCTTCGATGGCCCCCTGGCTGAGCATCATGCACAAGGCGAAGGCCATGTTAGCGCTGGTCAACTGTTCCTGCACGACGGCGGCGACGACAAAGGGCAGGCCCTGGCCGCCATGCGCCTCGGCAACGCCGAGCCCCGCCCAGCCGCCTTCGACATACAGCTTATAGGCCTCGACAAAACCCGGCGGCAGGGTGACGACGCCATCATCGAGTGTGGCGTGCGCCTTGTCACCCACGGTGTTCAAGGGCGCGAAGACGTTCGCGGCGAGCTTGCCCGATTCGGCGAGGATGGCGTCAATCATGTCGGGGGTGGCGTTGGCGTAAGGCCCCAGCGCGGCGAGGCCGGGCAGATCGGCGATGCAATCCAGCACGAAGCGCTGTTCGGCGGTGGGGGCGATGTAGGGCATATCAGCAAGGCCTTGGGATGAGGACGATCCCGCTATAGACGGGGGCCATGACCGACAAAAGCCGCATCATTGCCGCAAACGCCGCAGGGATCGCCGAAGCCGCGGCGATCCTGAACGCTGGCGGCATCGTCGCGGTGCCGACCGAGACGGTCTATGGTCTTGCAGCGCGTGCCAGCGACGCCGTGGCGGTGGCGAAAATCTATGCGGCCAAGGGGCGGCCGAGCTTCAACCCGCTGATCGTCCATGTCGCCGATGCGGCGATGGCCGCGGCACTGGTTGACGTCTCGCCGCTGGCGGCACGGCTGATGACGGCATTCTGGCCGGGGCCGCTGACGCTGGTGCTGCCGAGGCGCGCTGGTGCTGGCGTTGCGGGACTGGTGAGCGCGGGGCTCGGCACCCTCGCCGTGCGCTGCCCGGCGCATCCTGTGATGCAGGCGCTAATCGCGGGCTGTGGCCCGCTGGCGGCACCATCGGCCAATGCGTCCGGACGGATTTCATCGACAAGTGCTGCGCATGTCGCGGCAACGCTGGATGGCCGGGTGCCGCTGATCCTCGATGGCGGGGGCTGTGCGGCGGGGGTGGAATCGACGATCATCGCGGTGACGGATGCGGGCTGGCGATTGCTGCGGCCGGGGGCGATATCGCGGGAAGATTTGGTGGCCGTTGCCGGCGATGCGACACCTTTCC
>JAAFIT010000318.1 GCA_013298745.1 Sphingomonadales bacterium | reverse complement strand
TGGCGTTGGCTCATGACATAGGCAGCACAGGCCTCCCGTTGGGCATCGAGGCTGTTGAACTCCTGCTCCAGCCCATCCTCGGTCGACTTGCGGGTGTAGATCGCGCAGCGCTGGCCGCGGGTGGCTTGGTCGGGCTTACGCATTGGGGGCGGTGCCAGCCGCGGCTTTGCCGGTGATGCCGGCTGCGATAGGTGGGACCGTAGCGGTATGGGAGCCAGCCCGACCGGCACGGGCATCCTGTGCACGCGCCTTCGCGCGATCCTTGTCGCGCTTCTCGCTGGCCGCCCGTAGCCCGAAGAACCGAGGTCCTGACCAATGGGCGCCTGTGATCTCGCGGGCGATCTTGCTGAGCGAGTCGTAATGCCGGCCTTCGAACACCAGGCCGGTCTCGGTGACCAAGACCGACCAGCTGCGGTCACCCCAGCTCCGCATCAGGGTCGTGCCGGGGCGGAGGTCGGCGACGTTGGTGAACGGTACAGCCGGAGCCGAGGCTCGTGTTGGCGATCGTCGTTGGGGACCGGCAGCATCGTCGGCATTGATGCTACCGTCATTGCTGACGCCACCATCAGTGGCACCACTACGTGCTGCGTCGGCAATCGCGGCGCTCGCCGCGGCGAGCCGCTTGAGTTCGCGGGCGGCGGATGGCGCGAGGCCGCCAAGGGCGCGTTCTTGCAATTGCCAGGCGATGCCGCAGGCGAGGAGGTCGGGGCTGATCCGCGGCGCTGGTGCCTTGTGGACCCGTTGCCACTCGTCGCGGAGCTGGGCGGGGATCATGGTGGCGAGCGCCACCAGCGTGTCGTCGAGGCGCGACATGGTCAGGCTGCCGACCCGGTCCGTGTGGTCGCTGCGGCCTCTTGGGTTCTCGCTGATGTGCCCATGATGTTGTCCTCAGTGGTGAGGCAACATCCGTGTCGCCTCCCACCAGGCACAGCCCCGCCAGTGGACTGGTCGAGGCTTAGGCGTCCCCTCTCGGGAGCACGGCTCGGCAATCACCAGTGCTCGGTTTGCTCGCGAAGTCGAATGGTATCTCGATCCGACAGGGAAAGCGTCGACAGCTGCGCACCGGATCTTCCAGCGTAACTGTAGATGCACCACGGCGCATACGCCGCCTCAATGTAACCGCGGAAAGGCCAACTCGGTATCCAGCATCCTTTCTTCAGAACTTGATCAGCATCTGCATCCGGGCGGTGGTCACGTTGTCGCGATTGCCGCGAACGCTGGAGAAGCCGCCCGAAAGACTCAGCCAACCCTTCCAGTCGATCACCAAGTCTGCGGCGACAATGCCGGCAGTGCGGTTCAAGCCGAGCACCAGCAGCACCGGATCAGCGGCCGGGTTTGCGCCCAACAGACGGAACGGCATACTGATGCTGTCCTGCAACTGAAACACCGCGCCGCCTCGAAGCTGAAAATCGACCTTTGTAGTCGGGGTACGCGCCAGGACCACGCCGCCGGTAAGTTGGGGATTGAGGTTCCAAAGCCACTGGGTCGACCCCACAGCGCCCATGCCCACCCCGGCCAGCCCGTCCTCTTCATAGGGGAATTGGGTCAAAGCCGTGGCAACGACATCGAGCGATGGCTTCAAAAATCCACTCGTCCAGCGTGCTTCGTAACTTGCCGAAGCCGCCAACTGCACGAACTGGTTGTCCGGCTTTGCGAATGTTGTGACCGGCTCGAACACCGCGGTCTGACGCCGCGCCTGCAAAAGCTGCCGGCCAAAGGCAACGCTCGTCGACAGCTTTAGCGCCGGCGCCGGTTCGTAGGCGACCGCGGCACCGAACTGGAAGCCATCGCCTTGCCCATTCGTCGGTGGCCCTTCCCGGACCACGAAACGGCTGATCCGGCGATAGCCGACACCGCCCGTGAACTGCACCGAATCACCGAGGGGCGCGGTGGCGCCGATGCCAAGGGTAAGCCCGTCAGCGTTCGCGGCGAATTGGTCCGGACGGCTGTACTGGCTGAAACTATCATAGGTGACGCTACTCCACAGGTGGGGTGCATCCATCTCGCCGGCATTGCGGGCCAACAGTTCGCGGCGGAAGGCGTCAGCCGCCTGATACTGCATTTTCATCGGCACAAGATAAGCTTCGGGCGTCAGTTGGGTGATGATGGACTGGAACAAGGGTTGCTGGCCGTCCTGGAGGTTGCCGAGCCACCCCATCAGCCGCCCGATGCCGCCTGAATCGCCGACGATCAGCGCCGAATTCATATGGCGGCCGATAGCCTGGCCGTTAGGCCAGAGGTAACTCTGGTCGAAATGCGGCACATAACTCAACTGCAGGCCATTTGCAGATCCGGTCAGGCTATAGTCCATCGCCAGCGTGTCGGTCACAACGAGTCCGTTGTTGATGCCGACACCGCCACTGGTGGCAATCAACGTGTATGGGCGCGCATTGTCGAGCCAGGTCAGCGTGACATCCAGCCGTCCCGCCATCGTGGCGTTGCCCTGGACATCAATCCGGTCCGAGTTGAATCGACCGAAAGCGACATCGACTACCATCCGTCCAGTCGGCGTCTGCGCGAAATCGCCAGTCAGCGCGGTGCGGGTGATCACCCTGGCGCCAAAAAGCAGGTTGGTGCGTGCCGGTCCGGCTGCGTCCTGATTAGCGAAAATTGTCCCCCTGTTCAGATCGATCGGCAACTGCGATGCGGACAGACCCATCAGAAGTAGGCCGTCATTGCGCAAGGTGCCGCTCCCCAAGGGACCGGCGCGAAGCGTGACCTGCTCACCAATGACATAGCTGCCGGCACTTGCGTTCACGAGCAGGTTATTGCCTCCGCCCAGCCCGACATCGCCCACCAGCAGGCCATTGTTGATCAGTGTGTCATTGCCGGTGGTACCGACCATCGCCAGGCGGGATACCGCCGACAATGTGCCGTTGCTGGTCACCCGATTGCTGGCACCGTCATCGAGCATAACGCCGGCGCCGCTGCCGCTGCCGCCTCGCACATCGCTTGTGAGCACGATACCGATGTTGCCGCCGCCCAGACTGCCCAGGCTTTGGGCCACGATAGCCGTGCTGTCCGCCGCAGTCGCGTCAATGGCGCCGTTTGCAGTGATCGTGATCGCGCCTCCGCGGCCGATCCCGCCAGTCGAGCCGACTAACGGTCCGTCGACCCAACCGCCTCCGCCGCCCAGCGACTGGGCAACCAGCCCAACCGAGCGAGCGCCGTCAACCCGGGTGCTGCC
The DNA here is from genome assembly GCA_013298745.1 of Sphingomonadales bacterium. GTDB lineage: Bacteria > Pseudomonadota > Alphaproteobacteria > Sphingomonadales > Sphingomonadaceae > Sandarakinorhabdus. The sequence goes on along the minus strand of JAAFIT010000318.1, from coordinate 661 downwards.
GATCTGGGCATAGGTGATGGTACCGCCGTCGCCGACGCCGCCCCCCCGCACCAGCGATGTCGGTGCCGCGCCGCCGAACACGGCGCCACCGCCGCCGCCGATGGACTGCAGCACCACGCCGTTCGCCCTGGCTGCTCCAGTGAAGATTGCGCCATCGTTAGCCACGTCGATGTTGCCGCCATTGTCGATGGTGTCGGCAGCGCCGCCCATCGTCAAAGCGTCGACGCCGCCGTCGGTCAGCAGGAGGCCGCCGCCGCCGCCAATCGACTGCACAACAAGGCCATGCGAACCGATGCCCGTGGTCGCGATTGACTCCGTGTTGCGAACGCGGACGGCGCCGCCGTTGCCGGCGCCAGCCGACGATCCGATGTTCGCTGAAGATCCAGAGACGCCTAGGCTGGTCAATACTCCGCCACCGCCGCCGATCGATTGCGCAACAACGCCGATCGCTGCGGTGCCCGATGTGGAAAGCCGAGCCGCCAAAGTGAAGTCGATGGCACCGCCCGCGCCTGCCGCCGCGCCACCCAGTACGGCGCTCGACAGCGAACCACCACCGCCGTTGTTGGTGAATGCGTTCAGTCCGCCGCCGCCGCCGATCGATTGCAGCAGCACGCCACCCGCGCCGATGCCTGTCGTTCCGACCGCGCCAGTCTGGGTCAGT
>JAAFIT010000317.1 GCA_013298745.1 Sphingomonadales bacterium | reverse complement strand
GTCGATCTGAAGGGCAAGATTGCCGTGGTGATTTCGGGTGGTCCGGGAGACCTGCCAGGCCCGATGAAATCGGCCAACCGATCGGACCGCAACGGCTTCCTGCGTGAAGCCGGCGCTATCGGCGTCATTAGCCTTGTCACGCCGCGCCAAGTCGAAATCCCCTGGGCACGGCGCAAGCTGCTCGCCGGGCAACCGGGCATGTATCTTGCCGATGCGGCGATGCGCGATATGGGTGACGCCTTCTTCTCCGCGTCGCTCGACCCGGCACAGAGCGAATTGCTGTTCGCCCGCTCCGGGCGCAGCTTTGCCGAAATGGCAGCGCTTGCCGATGCTTCGAAGCCGGTGCCGGGCTTTGATCTCGGCCAACGGCTGAAGGCGACGGTCAGCGCCAGCCAACGCCCGGTGCAATCCTATAATCTCGTTGCGCGGCTGCCAGGCAGCGACCCGAAGCTTGCAAGCGAGCATGTCGTGCTGTCGGCGCACCTCGATCATCTTGGCGTCGGCGCGCCGATCCGCGGTGACACGATCTACAATGGCGCCATGGACGATGCCTCGGGAGTCGCCAGCATCCTCGACATCGCCAGCCGCTTGAAAGCCGGCAAGCGGCCCAAGCGCTCGGTGCTGTTCGTCATCGTCACGGCGGAGGAAAAGGGCCTGCTCGGCTCGCATTATTTCGCCCGCAACCCGACAGTGCCGCGCGCCTCGATCGTCGCCAATCTCAATTTCGACATGCCGTTGCCGCTCTGGCCGCTGCGCCTCGTGCTGGTGCAGGGCGATGGCGAATCGACACTGGGGGACAATGCCCGCGCCGCCGCCAAGGCGCAGGGGCTGGCGCTCACGCCCGATCCGCTGCCCGATCGCAACAGCTTCACCCGCACCGACCAGTTCAGCTTTGTCCAGGCCGGCATCCCGGCGCTGGCGTTCAAGTTCGGTTTCGTGAAGGGCAGCCCGGAGTTCGCTAGCGAGCATGACTGGCGCGCCAATCGCTACCATGCCCCCGATGATGATCTGCTCCAGCCCGGCGTGCTGCCCGACGAGGCAGTGAAGCTCGACGATCTCGTCACCGCCATCACCCGCAGCGTCGCCAACACGCCCAAACGCCCGGAATGGCTCGAAACCAGCGTCTTCAAACCGCGCTGATGCGCGCACTGGCGCCGGCGATGGCTTCTGCTATTCTGCGCTTTCAAGTGTTGCGCAAAGGCGGGTCGCTGTGATGAGCCCCAATTGGAAGATCGTGCTGCCGTTCGCGGCCCTGGCCATCATTCCGGCCGGTGTCGCCGTGCGCGCCGCGTCGCAAAGCGACACCTACAAACAGCTCGACACGCTGATGGATGTGTTCGAGCGCGTGCGCGTCGATTATGTCGACAAGGTTGACGACAAGACGCTGATCGAAGGCGCCATCAACGGCATGCTCGCCAGCCTCGATCCGCATTCGTCCTATCTCGACGCTCGCGATTTCCAGAACATGCGCCAGACCACCGATGGCGAATATGGCGGGCTGGGCCTGACCGTCACCACCGAGGATGGCGCGGTCAAGGTCGTTTCCCCCACCGACGACACCCCGGCGGCGCGCGCCGGGATCAAGGCCGGCGACTATATCACCCACCTCGATGGCGAGTTGATCTATGGCGCCACCTTGCAGGACGCCGTCGACAAGATGCGCGGCAAGCCCGGCACCGATGTCAAGCTGACCATCGTTCGCGAAGGCGCCACCAAGCCCATCGATTTTTCGCTGCGGCGCGAGGTCATCCAGATCAAGCCGGTGAAGTTCGAGACCCGTGGCAATGTCGGAGTCATCCGCATCTCGACCTTCAACAAATCGACCGGCGATGCGACCCGTCAGGCCGTGGCGTCGATCGAAAAGTCTTTGGGCGACAAGCTCGCCGGCTATGTCGTCGATCTGCGCGCCAACCCCGGCGGCTTGCTCGACCAAGCGATCGAAGTCAGCGACGTGTTCCTCGACAAGGGCGAAATCGTCTCGCAGCGTGGCCGCACCAAGAACGATATCGAGCGCTATTTCGCCAAGTCGGGTGACCTGACCGGCGGCCGCCCGATCGTCGTCCTTGTCGATGAAGGCTCGGCCTCGGCCGCCGAAATCGTCGCCGGCGCCTTGCAGGATCAACGCCGCGCCATCGTGCTGGGGCAGCGCAGCTTCGGCAAGGGATCGGTGCAGACGCTGATCCCGTTGAGCCAGGAATCGGCACTGCGGCTGACCACGGCACGCTATTTCACCCCGTCCGGCCGCAGCGTCCAGGAAGCCGGCATCGAACCCGACATCACCGTGCCGCAGCTTTCGGACGCCAGCCGCGCCGATCGCCCGCGGCTGCGTGAGGCAGACCTGCGCAAGCATCTCATCAACGAGATGAAGGACGGCACCGAAAAGATCGTCGAAAGCGATGACAAGCCCGATCCGCGCTTTGTTGCCACCCCGGAAAGCCTGAAGAAAAAGGGCATTACCGACTTCCAGCTCGATTATGCGACGCGGTTGCTTGATCGCCTTGCCCCCGGTGGCCCAATACAGACGGCGAATGCGGCACCCAGCGGCGGACCGGCGCTGCAGAAATAGCCTGCTGCGGCGCGCACCGTGTCGATTGCGAACGTCATCATCGCCGACTAAGGGAGCGCAACGCTCGCCAACCGGATGGGATCGCCCTTGCTCCGCCGCCTTTACGACTGGACCCTGGCCAAGGCCGCCGGCCCCGGTGCGCTCAAATGGCTGGCCTTCATCAGCTTTGCCGATTCGTCGTTCTTCCCGATCCCGCCCGACGTCATGCAGATCCCGATGTCGATCGCGCGGCCGGAGAAATCCTATCGCTACGCTGCCGTCTCGATGGTGGCATCGGTGCTCGGCGCGTTGCTGGGCTATGCGATCGGTGCCCTGCTGTTCAAGGCCATCGGCGTGCCGTTGCTGCAATTCTATGGCTATGAAGACCGCTTTGTCGCCTTTGCCGCCAGCATCAAGGCCAATGGCTTCTGGTGGATGCTGGCCTTTGCCTTTCTGCCGATCCCCTACAAGGTCGCGACCATCGCCGCCGGCAGCGTCGGGCTGGGCCTGCCGACGCTGATTGCCGCCTCGATCCTCGGGCGTGGTGGCCGCTTCTTCCTCGTTGCGATGGTGCTGCGCCGCTATGGCTCGGCCGCGCAGGTGATCATCGATCGCTATTTCCACCAGCTCGCCCTGCTCGCCACCGGGCTGTTCGTCGGCGGCTTTGTCGTGGTGCGCTATGCGCTCTGACGCGCGCCTCACCACCGCGCTGCTGCTCGTCGGGCCAGCGGCACTGCTCGGTGGCGCGCTGGCGTTCGAGTATCTTGGCGGCCTCGCACCCTGCGAGATGTGCATGTGGCAGCGCTGGGCGCTGCTGGCGGCGCTGGCGCTGGCGCTGCTCGCCTGGGCGACGGGCCATGGCCGGGCGCTGCTGTGGCTGGCGACGCTCGCCGTGCTGACCAATGTCGGTATCGCCGCCTTTCATGTCGGTGTGGAACAGCATTGGTGGAAGGGCATCACCACCTGCGCGGCCGCCGCCACCGTGGGTTCCACCGCCGAATTGATGAGCGAGATCATGGCGGCGCCGCTGGTGCGCTGCGACGCCATCGCATGGTCCCTTTTCGGGATTTCCATGGCAGGATGGAATGCGTTGATTTCCAGCGGAATCGCAGGATTGGCACTATGGCGACTGACACGATGACCGACAGCAAGCGGCGCCTGCCGGGCGACGCTCGCCCCGACACCGCTGCGATGGTGCGGGTCAACCAGGCCGGCGAATATGGCGCCGCGCGTATCTATGCCGGGCAACTGGCGGTGATGGGCGGCCGCAGCCGGGTCTCGGGCGAGATCGCCCATATGGCGGCACAGGAAGAG
>JAAFIT010000316.1 GCA_013298745.1 Sphingomonadales bacterium | reverse complement strand
AGGGCAAAAGCCGCACCGCCTTGCCACGCTTCGAACTCGACGAGGGCCGCTTGAAAATCAACCCGCTCGCCGATTGGGACAAGGCCGCGCTCGATGCGCATTTCGAGGCGCGCAAGCTCCCCCGCCACCCGCTCGAAGCCCAAGGCTATCCCAGCGTCGGCTGCGTGCCTTGCACCAGCCAAGTGCAGCCCGGCGAAGACCCGCGCGCCGGCCGCTGGCGCGGCTGGGACAAGACCGAGTGCGGCATCCACGATCCGGTGTTTTAACGCGCAGCGCGGCCAGCGCCGGCGCGAAGCGCAAGGCGCGGACTCGCGCCAGCTCGGCCAGCGGGGCGGTTGGCCCTCCGCCAACCGAACCCGTCTGACGTCAGCCGCGGCTTTGCCGCGGCAAGTGCCCTATCTGTTTCGCCGCCAGGATCTGGTGGTTATCGGCGCAGCGCCGCCGCCCCTTAGGCAATCGCTCGATACAAACCTACGCGATGGCAGCGACGGCGCGGCGGCGGCGCATCGTGGCGCCGGTCATCCCGAAGCCGGCGATCAGCATGGCCCAATTCGCGGGTTCCGGTACCGATCCGACGTTGAACACCGCCCCGGTGTAGGTGGCGATCTCGGTGGTGGTGAACTTGACCGTGCCGGTGTCACGCGCGCCGCTGGCGATGTTCCAGCCGATGACATCGAAGGCGGCAAGATCGAGCGCGCTGACGGTGAGCAGTTCGCACTTGCCGGTGGTGGGGTCCATGATGCCGCGCGCCAGGCTGGGGTTCTGGCAGCCGCCAACGGTGGTGTATCTGTTGTCGATCCAGTGCGAGGCCTGGCGTTTGTTGCCATTGTACGCGCCGGTCGAGAAGATGCCGGTGCCGGTGCCGAGCGACAGCTGGGTGATGCCCTGGTTGACCGAGAAATAGGGCGTGCCGCCTACCGACCAGTCGAGCACCGGGGCGGTGCCGGGCACGAGATTGGTCGGATCCTTGGAAAAGCGGAACAGATCGAGCGTCGAGCCGATGGCGTAGTTGTTGAGGTTCAGCGAGGTGCTGGCCCCGGGGCCCTTGGCGCCATAATAATCATAGGTGTCGACGCCGCTGATGAAGCCGAGCGCATGGCCGATTTCGTGGGTGGCGATGCCGATGAAATCATATTTGCCGCTGGCGATGCCATCGCCCGGCGCAAAGTCGAAGGCGAAACTGCTGGAAAAGGTGATGCTGGCATCGGCGCCGGTGAAGCCGGTGAAGCCCAACGCCTTGGCATTGGCGGTGGTCAACGCCAGCGAGGTGTTGTTGGCGCTGTTGTCGGTATCATAGACCTTGGTCGCAACATTGACGCCGGCCTTGGTCGCCGTGTTGGCATAGCCGCTGGTGATGACCGACAGGCCACCGGCGCTGCTCAACGACGGCAGATTGGCGATGGCGGTGGCATCGAGGGCGGAGGTGCCGTCGGCGCGCAGCCTGGCCAGCACGGCGGTGGCTGATTGGGTGGTCACCGCGCTTCTGGCCGAACCGAGAATGCCAGCGCCGAGCGATGAATAGCCGACATTGATATTGATGGTGACATCGTCGGTCAGCATCGAAGCCCAGAAGGAGGCCGCTGCGCTGAAGCCTCGATAGGCATCACTGCCGGCGGTGACGCCGCCACTATTGGTCAACAGGATCGTCGCAGCGGTGGCCGGCTGGGTTACCAGCGCTGCTGTCAGCAGAAATATGCCGCCCTTGATCGTTGCCCGCATCGCCTTGCTCCCCAGCCGGGGCGCGCCCCGCGAGGACCGACGTTAATCTATTGTCGCTGCCCTGTCGATTGCGCGGCGCCGGCTCACGCGTCGAGGGTGAAATGAAACACCCGGCTGGGGCCATCCTCGGGCAGCAGGTAAAGGTCGCGCCCGTCCATCGCCAGGCCTTCGCCGGTATAGGCGCCGCCACGGCCAAAGGGGCGGATAACGCCGACGGCGCCGCTGCGCAGGGTCCGCACGATCGTCATCGATGGCCAGTCGATCCAGTCGACGGTGCCGCTCCAAAGCGTGCGTGATCCACCGGCGACCAGCTGGCGGCCAACGAACTTCATGTCCTGATACTGTGTCGAGGAGGGGTTGTGCACCACCCGCGGCGGCCCGGATGTGCGCAGATCGAAGACATAGAGCAACCGGCTGTTCCAGTTGCCGGCGACGAGCGTCTGCCCCGCTGCCGCCACGCAACCCAGATGGTCCGCAACCGGGATTTTGCGGCGCACGGCGAGGGTTTCGGCGTCGATCTCGATCAGCACGGCCGAACTGTCGGGCCGATATTCCGCCACCGGCACCCAGATCGAGCCACCTGAAATCGAGATTCCGCCGGGGTGAAAGCGCGCGCCGTCGCTCACCTCCAGCCGCCGCAGGGCCTTGCCCGACGCGCGGTCGAACTGATGCAGCCAGGCCTTGCGATGGACCTGATCGACCGAAGTCACCCAGATATGCTTGCCCGCGACTTCGAGCCCCTGGACATGAAACAGCTCACCATCAAGCTTGAGCGCGCCGCGCGGGTGCGCATGCTCGAGTCCGCCGGCGAACGGGTCGGGCACTGCTGCGACCGACAGGCTTGCCAGAAGCAGAAGACCAAGCGCCATTGCCGGTCGCGCCATTTTGCGGATCATCGGCCTTGCCCCCCGGGTGGCCTTCGCCTCAGGGGTGCCATCGCAACTTTGCGTGACAGAAAAACAGCGTGGCGATGAATCTTTTAGGACGTCGCCGCAGCGCGCCCGACAAAGGGGTCTGGGGCCAATGGCCCCAGCCGCCGGAGGCCCCTAAGTCGCCGCCGGAGGCCCTTACACCCGACCTTTCGGAAACCGCGCCGCTCCTTCCGGCACGGCGACCCATGGATGTCGGCTCTCCTCCCACACCGAAGTGCGCGGCGGGGTGAGGCTTGGGTCGGCAAAGGCGCCGGCGGCGATGCCGGTGAAGCCGGGGTTCTTTTCGGCGGTGAAGGCGATGTTGCTGCCGCAAGTGACGCAGAAATGGCTGGTGAAGTGGCGGCCTTCGTCGGTCGGTCGCGTGTAGCTGCGCGTAGTACCGGCGACGGTGGCGGTAGCGTCGGGCACCCAGACGATGCTGCCGAACGGCGATCCCGTCCGGCGCTGGCACGCCTGGCAGTGGCAGATGTTGACGATCGCCAGCGGCACGCCGTCGGCGACGGTGACAGTCACCGCGCCGCAATGGCAGGCCGCCCGGTGGCTCACGCCTTCAGTTCGCGGGCCAGCGCCTTGCGGGTCTTCTCGCCATAAGGCGGCTTGAACCCCGCCAGCCCGGCAAGGTCGAGCTTGGGCTGGGTGTAGATCGCCTTGGCGTGGCTGAACTCCTTGAAGCCATCATGGCCGTGGTATGATCCCATGCCGGCGTTGCCGATGCCGCCGAAGGGCAGTTCTTCGGCAGAGACGTGGAAGATGACATCGTTGACGGTGACGCCGCCCGAGATGGTGCGTTCAAGGACGCGGGTTTCCTCGGCCTTGTCCTGGCCGAAGAAGTAGAGGCCGAGCGGGCGATCGCGGCGGTTCACTTCGTCGATGGCGCCATCGATGCTGGTGTAGGTGCGCACCGGCAGCAGGGGGCCGAAGATTTCCTCCTGCATCACCGTCATCTCGTCGGTGGGGTTGCGGATGATGTGGAGCGGCATCTTGTTGGTGTTCTGTTTGGAGAAATCCTCGTTGCCCGGATTGACGACCTCGATCGTGGCGCCCTTGGCGCGGGCATCCTCGACATGGGCTTCGAGGCGTTCGCGGTGGCGGGCGCCGAGCACCGAGGTGTAATCGGGGTTGGCGAGCAGGGTGGGGTACATCTTGGCGGTGGCGGCCTTCAGCCCGTCGACGATGGCGCTTTCCTGTTCCTGTGCGACCAGCAGATAATC
>JAAFIT010000314.1 GCA_013298745.1 Sphingomonadales bacterium | reverse complement strand
CACAATGGAGCGAGGCCGACCAGAATTTTGCCCGTGCAGTGCAGAGCGGGTTCAACCGCAAGACTGGTCCGCTGGCCAGCGGTGCCCCAAAACTGTGGTCACCGGAAAACCCCAACCCCGACCGCAATGGTGGGTCTGACGATATCGGCGACATCATGTGGACGGTGCCGACGATCACCATTTCCTATCCGTCGAACGTGCCGAATATTTCCTACCATAACATCATGGCGGCGGTCGCCATGGCGACGCCGATCGCCCACAAAGGTGCTGTTGCCGGGGCCAAGGTGGCAGCGATGACGGTGCTTGATCTGATGACGACGCCGGAACTCGTTGCCAGTGCCAAATCTTGGCAGAAGGATGTGCAGTTCAAGACCGAAACCTATCAGCCATTGCTCGGCCCCGATGACCAGCCGGCCATTCACCTCAATGCCGATCTTATGGCGCGGATGCGCCCGGCGATGGAAAAAACCTATTTCGACCCGAAGAAATATCGGTCGTACTTGCATCAGCTCGGCATCGATTACGCCAAAGCCGGGCTGCCGGTGGCGAAGTAGCAACAGCTATAGTCTAGAGGGGTCTGGGGCCGCCGGCCCCCGGATCAAGTCCGGGGCAGGCTCCGCCGCCGGAGGCGCCTCAATAATCCCGCTTCCACCTTATACTCGCGCTCGTCCCGCCCAGCGTCGCCACTTCGGACAGGATCGACAGCGAGCGGGTGAGCGAGACTTCGATGCGGGTGGCGGTATAGCCCTGGGCGTCGGTGGCGAGTTCGACATAGACGTTGCGGCCGATGTACTGCCCGGCGGCGATCGAGGTCTTGCGGCCGGTGGCGGTGTCGGCGGGCAGGATGCGCAGGCGATCGATGCCGATGCCCTTGCGGATGGCGCCGATGGGGTTGAGCCCGCCGCCACCGCCGCGCAGCGAATTGAGCGCGGCGGCGAGTTGCAGCGCTTCGGGGGCCGACAGGTTGGTGACCGATTCGCCGAAAAGGATGCGGCTGAGGATCTCGTCTTCGGGCAGGGACGGCACCGAGCTGAAGGCGATTTGCGGCCGGCTGGCGGTGCCGGTGATATCGAGCTGTGCGGTCAGGCCGTTGGCGGTGGTGGTGGCGCTGACGGTGATCGTCGGATCGGGTGGCGAGGCGCCGGAGAAGCGCAGATCACCGCGGGTCAGCGTGAAGCGCTTGCCGGCGAAATCATAATCACCGCGCACCAGTTCGACGCGCCCGACGATTTCGGGCGCTGTGACGGGCCCGCGCACCTTCAGGTCGGCGCGCCATTCCGATTCAAGGCCCATGCCTGAGACATAAAGCCGGCGATCGGCGGAAACGGCGAGGTTGAGCAGCCAGCGGGTCGGCGGTGCATAGACGGTGACGCGGCGGCCGAGAACATGGGTGTTGATCTCGGTGACGGGCAGCACCGGCACATCGGCGGCGGCGGCGCGGCCAAGGCGATAGCGCAGATTGTCGATCTGCAGTTTGCCCGAGATGACGCCGCCATATTCGTCGGTGGCGATCCGGACATTGCCGCTGGCGGTGGCGTCGATTTCGTCGCGCTTGACCAGCGCGGCGTTCTTCATCGTCAGGCGGATATCCATCGGGAAGCCGCGATCGGCGGCAAGATCGATGCCGCCGGTGCCCGAAATGCTGCCATCGCGGCCGACGCGGCCGCCAAAGCGCACCAGTTCGAGGCGGGACTGGGTGAAGCGCGCCTCCAGCGACGCCTGGTCGATGACGGCGCCGATGGCGGTGCTTTCGACGCGGCCGCCTTCGCTGCGCGCGAGGCCCGTCAGTTGCGGGTTGCCGAGGATGCCGCTGACATCGGCCGAAATGGCGATTGGGCCGCGGACATCGACACCCGATACGCCGGTGAGGCCCCAGACAGCTTCGGCGGGCCCCTGGTAGCGCAATTGGCCGAACACCGGGCTGGCGAACAGGCGTTCGCGCAACGGCTCGTCGCCCGGCGGAATCGGGCCGATGCGCAGTTGCGCCCGGCCTTCGACCTTACCGGCGCGCACGATGACGGCGCGGGCGGTGGTCGCCTGGGCATCGAGCGCGGCGTTGATGCCGATATCGATCGGCATCGAGGCCGAGGCGATACCGGCGCGCGACAGGGCGTTGATGCGCAGCGAGGCGTTGCCGACCGGCACGCCATTGCCATCGAGCGACAGGTCGATGGTGCCGGTGACGCGGCCATTTACATCGACATTGGGCCAGGCGATGGCGAGCAGTGCCAGCGAGACGCGATCGAGCTTGGCCTTGATCGCCTTGGTTTCGCCGAACTGGCCGGACAGGACCAGCTTGCCTTCGGGTGTGACGATGGTGACGGGGGCGAGCACCCAGCCATTTTCGGTGCGATCGATGACGGCGGGGCCGGACAAGTTGATCGGCCGATTGTCGACCGTGCCGCTAGCGGTGATGGTGATGCGATCGGGGTCGAACTCGGCGGCGATCTTGGCGTCGAACGGAATATCGGCGCGGCCCTTGGCGGTGCCGGTGGCAGTGCCATGGCCGTTGACGAAATTGATGGTGCCGCTGGTTTTTTGGATGATCAGGTCGCCGCGGCGAACGTCGCTGAGGGCGAAGCTGCCGGTGATGCTGGGGCCGCTGGCGGGCAGCAGCACGGCAAGTTTCAATTCGCCGGAATCGATGGTGACCGGGGTGACGAGATCGAACTGCGCCTCGCGGGCCGTCATCGCGATATCGGCGCGCTGGACATTGTCTTCGGCGCTGAGCGCCACCACGCCGGCAAGGCCACGCCCGGAGATGTCGATGCGGCCGGCGAACGGTCCGGCGGGGGTTTGCACCAGCGTGCCATGGCCGGTCATGCCGGCCAGACTGAGCTTGTCGAGATCGAGCGTCAGCGGTGTGCCGGTGCGCAGCACCCCAGTGCCGGCGATCGGGCCATAATTGGTCTGGCCTTGCGTATCGAAATGCCAGCCGGCGGCGACTGGTGTCAGCCGTGCCGTCACCTGGGCCAGACCGATGCCGAGACCGGGCTTGGCGAGGGTCAGGTCGATGACCGGCGTCGCCATCGGGCCATTGGCGGCGACGGTGAAGGGGCCATAGGCGCGGCTGGTGCCGCTGGCGGTGGCGCGCAGCACGCCATTGGCGGACAGGCTGCCGCTGCCGCTGGCGTTGAGACCGGGCGAGGTGATGCGCGCCGAACGGATGACGATCGACCGGTCGCCGGCCAATGCGAATTCGGCATTGATGACCGGTAGGCCTTCGGTGATGGCAGCGACCCCGGCGTTGTCGAGCCGGACGACGCGCAGTTGTACCGGGCCGGAGACCGTCGGCCCCTGCGGGCTGGAGGCGATGCGCAGATCGCCGCTGACATCGGCAAGGCCAAGGCCCGGAATGGCGAGGCGCGGCACCGCGGCGGAGGTGGTGAGCAGGAAGGCGCCGGTTGAAGGCGTTGCCGACAGCCGCGCCACGCCGCTCACCTTGTCGGTGCTGAAGCGGATGGCGTCGGCGGTGATATTGCCATTGGCGAGGCGCAGGCTGGTGTTGATGCGGACATTGGTGAGGAAGGGCGTGACGGCGTCGTTGAGGCCGGTGATCCGCGCCGCGCTGGCGGTGACGGGTACCACCAGCGGCGTGACTCCAGCGCGGACGATGCCGGCGGCGCGCAGATCGGTCGCGACTGTTGCGCCCCAGCCGAGGCTAGCGGCGGTGAAGCGGTAATCGACCAGCGGCTGGCGGACAGTGCCGGCCAGCCGGGTGGTGACGCGGACATCGCGCCCGCTGAGGTTCGGGTTGACCGCGGTCGGCGCCAGCAACCGCGCTGTCACCACGACATCCTCGAAACGCTCGTCACCGATATCGATGCCGCCGATCACCCGCACATCGAGTGCTGTGCTGGCAAAGGCGCCGGTGATCGCCGCCT
>JAAFIT010000313.1:1379-3887 GCA_013298745.1 Sphingomonadales bacterium | reverse complement strand
TTTCGGCGAGGTGGCGCAGTTCGATGCGCTCACCTTCGCCCGCAAACAGCACCGTATGATCGCCCGCCGCACTGCCGCCGCGCAGTGACGCAAAGCCGATATGGCCGGGTTGGCGCGCACCGGTGATGCCATCGCGGCCGCGATCGCTCACCGATCCGAGATCGACGCCGCGCCCCGCCGCCGCTGCTGTGCCCAGAGCAAGCGCAGTGCCCGATGGCGCATCGACCTTGTGGCGGTGGTGAAGCTCGGCGATCTCGATGTCCCAATCGGGGCCAAGAGCGCGCGCCGCATCGGCCACCAACCGCGCCATCAGGGTCACGCCAAGGCTGGTATTGGCGGCTTGCAGGACGGGGATGGTCTTTGCCGCCGCATCGATCAGCGCATGATGGTGAGGCTCCAGCCCCGTGGTGCCGATCACGATCGCGGCCTTGCCGTCGCACGCGGCATCCAGCGTCGCGGCAAGGGCAATTGGCGAGGTGAAATCGATAAGGACATCGCTGGCGATCGCCAGTGGCCCGTGGTTCGAACAATAGGTCAGGGCCGAAGGAAACGGCGGGCCGACCGGGCGGCCGACCAGTTCATGCCCGGCGCGCTCGATGGCGCCAGCAAGCACAAGGCGCGGATCGGCGGCGATGGCGCTGATGATGGCGCGGCCCATGCGGCCACCTGCTCCCAGCACGCCGATCTTGGTGACAGAATTGGTCATCGTCATGATTTGGCGCAGCCGGTGGCGCTGTGCAACAGGCGATGGTCAATCGTCATCGTCACCGCCGCGCTCGCCGCCTTGGCGGCCCTCGCCACTTTCGCTTCTGCTGCGATGACAGCGGACACAATTGTCGATGTTGCGGATGCCTTCCTCGCGATGTTCGGCAATGGTCGCTGCGGGTTGATGTTCGTGGCAGCCATAGCAGGTGTAACGCGCCGTGTTGCCGCCGACATGGCAGGTGGCGCAGGCGACATTGTGATCGCCATCGAGCCGGAATAGCCGATCATGGGCGAAGTTTGCCGGCTCCCAGGCAGTCGTCGAATGGCATTGCGCACAATTCATCGTGCCGAAGCCGCGATGGAGAGCGCCCGCCGGTGCGCGGTGGCACGTTGCGCACTGGCTGCGCAGCACAGGCGTCAGACTGTCATGGCGGAAGGCTGCAGGCTTCCAGCCGCGGGTCGTGTGGCAATCGCCGCAGGCCGTTGCAGCAAAGGCCTTATGCAGTGGCCCCAGCCGCAATCCGGTCGGTGCCGTATGGCAAGCACTGCAGCGCGATTGGACTGCGGGCTGCAACAATGCGTGGCTGAAGCCGACCGGGCTGTGCCGGGCCAGTGCCGGCCCGGCATGATCGGTGTGGCAGGCCATGCAATCAGGCTCGCGCAACTGTTGGTGAAAGGCGATGCCGCCCTTTGGCAATGGCGCACCGCGCGTGGTGAACAGGCCGATGCGCGCTGGCGCGTGGCAGGTGATGCACCGCGCAGCCGCAGCACCCTTCAGCGGTGCATGACAGGCGAAGCAATCCTGGGCGATGCCGGCATGCGCGGCCACCACGGGGCCGGGCGCCAGCATTGCTTGCGGCCGGACGAAACACAGCAGGATCACCGCGCCGAGCAGCATCGAGATCACCCAGAGCGCCGGGTTCTTCATTACTGCCAGTCCCAGAACAGCGCCGTCGCCACAAGATGCGCGGTTGCCAGAACGGCAAAGGCCAGCGTGATCGGGACATGGACTACCCGCCATTGCTTGACGAGATCATAGGTCAGGCTGTCACGATAAAGCCGCTCCTCGATGGCTTCGGGCGGCAAGCCATCTGCTGCCAGTCGGTCACGCGCTGCCTGCAGGCGCAGCCGCGCTCGACCCATCAGATATTTGCCGGTCAGGCCGCTGGCGACATTGACCAGCATCGCCACCAGCGCCAACCACGCCAGCCAGGCGTTGAAATGGATGCCGGCATGGACCAGAACCAGCAATGACCCGGCCCAGGCCATGCGTTCGTGACGGCGCAGCAGTTCGACCGGCTTGCCCGTGGTGGTGATCTTCCGCTTGCGCAGCGAATAGGCAAAGGACGACAAAATCAGCACCAGCCCCGGAATGCCGAGCCAGCGCCCCACCCACACCATGTCGAACAGGTGCAGCGCGGCATCGATCGCCAAGGCCGCTCCCGCTAACGCCAGAAGCGATAGCGCGAAGGGCAGCACTTCACGGCTCAAGATGCGAGCACTGCCGGCCACAATCCACGCCCTTTCCCGGGGTCTGAAAAAATAACTGGCGACAACCAGCATCAAAACGCTGCCATGCGCATTGATGCTGGTCAAACGCGTCGTTAACGTTCCAGACCCATGACCATCCGCAATATCGTCATCCTGACCGGCGCCGGCATCTCGGCCGAAAGCGGCGTGCCGACATTTCGCGGTCCCGATGGGCTGTGGGAGGGCCATCGCGTCGAGGATGTCGCAACGCCGCAAGCGTTCCGGCGCGATCCGGTGCTGGTGCAACGCTTCTACGATGCCCGGCGCGCCGCG
>JAAFIT010000313.1:0-1369 GCA_013298745.1 Sphingomonadales bacterium | reverse complement strand
GCGTTGGCGACCGTGGAACCTAACGCCGCACACCAGGCGCTGGCGCGGCTCGATGCCGAATGGCCGGGTGACCTGCTGATCGTCACCCAGAATGTCGATGATCTGCACGAACGCGCTGGCGCAAAGCGGTTGCTGCACATGCACGGCGAACTGAAACGAGCCTTGTGCACCGGATGCGGCGCTGCGCCTGCCTGGAACGCGCCGCTTTCCGGCAATCCCCCCTGCCCGCGCTGCGGATCAGCCAGGCTGCGCCCCGACATCGTCTGGTTCGGCGAGATGCCTTACCACATGGGCGCCATCCATAAAGCGATCGACGCCTGCGACCTGTTTGTTTCGATCGGCACGTCAGGCGCGGTCTATCCGGCCGCGGGCTTCGTCTCGTTGGCCAGCGCGGCCGGCGCGCGAACATTGGAGATCAACCTGGATCCGTCCGCCGGCACATCACTGTTTGCCGAAGCCCGTCACGGCCCGGCCGGCACCCTTGTGCCGGCCTTTGTGACAGAACTTCTCGACCGCTGACGTGGACCGCTAGGCCGCGTGCTCTTCCGCGACGATTTTGAGGCCTGCCTGCGCGTGATGATGTGGCTTGTCGACAAAGCCGCCGAAGTTTCGTTCCGGAATGCGCGCCTGCCGGCCACTTTCAGCCAGTGATTGGTGGGTGTCGACGATCCGCTGGCGCGCTTCGGCCAGAATCGTAAGAGTTGCAATCGCCTGCTCCAAGGCAGGCTGTCCCACGGCCGCAGACACATGCGCCTCCTGGCGCGCAATGGGCAGATACCCGACCAATTCCGCGGCACTGGCAATCGCCGCATCAATCGCTGCTTCGGTGGCGAGCAGACGCGTCGCGACGTTACGCGCGACTTCGATTCTGTCAGACATGATCCAAACTCCAAAATAGAGTTGCTGCAGATGAACGCCAATCAACTGGCTAATCTCCAGGGATTATTACACAGTCATTCGGCTTGGAAAATAGAGCAATTTGCAAGTGCGACTTTAAATTTTTCATTTTTAATGATTGCAGTAATGCTAACTTAAATGTGAAATTGAACTTCGAACGATGATGCAACGCGTTTTGCAGCAAAGCGATTATTCCCAAGCATGTTCAGCAAGCTCGATCGATGATCGCTTCGATATGACAAGCGGTCGGTTGGTGCCGGCGAAGCGCGACAACAAGGCTCTCGGCTTGAAAACTTCGGCGGACGTTCTCTGGCCAATGACGATCTCAACATCCTTGTCCACGCGGGAGCGGACCTGGAAACGGCTAGCACAAGCAGCCATATGTTGGGGCGACTCGTGCAAAGGTTATGTGTGCAAGACGCGCCGAGGAGACCGTCCTTTGGACGATTTCCCAGCACTTTCAACGGTTCGG
>JAAFIT010000312.1 GCA_013298745.1 Sphingomonadales bacterium | reverse complement strand
CCCTCGCCTGCCGGCCGGCCCGCCAGCAACCAGATTGCCGCCTGTTCGGCAAAAAGCGCCTTGCCGAGTCCCTGCGGGCCGGTCAGCAGCCAGGCGTGATGGGGGCGTTCGCTGGCAAAGGCGGCCTGCAATGCCGCCGTCTGGCTGTCATGGCCAATCACGCTTGCACCGCAGACCAGATTTGGTCCGCGAGGTCGGCAATCGGCAGACGGCCATCAAAGGCGCGGCAACGCTGCGGTTCGTTGGCGGCGAGGCCGGCAAAGAAGACTGCGATTCGCGAATGGAAACTGTCCTTATGGGCTTCGAACCGGCCTTCACCATCGTTGCGCGCTCGTGCCCGGTGCAGGCCGGCGTCGCTGTCGATGGTCATGACGATGGTCAGATCGGGCCAGAGATTGCCGGTGACATGGGCATGGAGAGCGCACAAATCGGCATCGGCGATGCCCTTGCCAGCCCCTTGATAGGCGCGGGTGGAATCAACGAAGCGATCGCAGATCACCCATTCACCGCGCTCGAGCGCCGGGCGGATCACGCGGGCGACGTGATCTGCGCGGGCGGCATTGACGAGGCAGGCTTCCGCCCAAGGTGTCCAGCGGTCCGGATCGCCTGTCACCAGCAATGCCCGCACCGCTTCGGCCCCTTCGGTGCCGCCGGGTTCACGTGTCAGGACAACTCCTTGACCGGCGCTCCTCAGGCGATCTGCTAGCAACCGCGCCTGGGTGGACTTGCCGCTGCCCTCGCCGCCTTCAAAGCTGATGAAGCGGCCGGCCATGCTGAATCACATCCCGACGAGCGACTTCAGCCACAGCCAGGCGGCGAGCAGCGGTCCGGCTTCGGCCACTGGGGCCGCTGCGACCAGCGGCAGGCGTGTATCGGGGCGGCCCGGCACCGAGACGATATACTCGCCGACCTTCTGGCCCTTGGCGATCGGGGCCTTCAGTCCGGCAACTGCCACGGCCTTGGTTTTGCGATCACTGCCGGTGCCGCGCGGCACGGTGACGAACATGTCGCGCGGGGCGATCATCGCCACTTCGGGCACTTCGCCGCCCGCCAGCTTGGCGTTGCCGGCAATCTGCCCGGCCTTCAGCACCGGAATGCCCTGCCAGGCGTTGAAACCCCAGTTCATGAAATCAACCGAGGCGCCGATACGTTCGTTGAACGACGACAGGCCAGCGACGACCATGACGATACGGCGGCCGCCCTGGATGGCCGAGCCGGTGAAGCCGTAACCGGCTTCTTCGGTATGGCCGGTCTTGAGGCCATCGGCGCCGCTGATCTTGCCGAGCAGCGGGTTGCGGTTGGGCTGGGTGATGGCGTCGCCCTTGCCCAGCGTCTTGCCCCAGGTGAAGCTCTCGGTGGCATAGAACTTCTTGTAAAGATCGGGGAAATCCCGAATCGTCGCCTCGGCGATCATGGCGAGATCGCGCGCGGTGACGAACTCGTTGGGGTCGGGCCAGCCATTGGTGTTGGCGAATTGCGAATTCTTGAGGCCGATGCGCTTTGCCGCCTTGTTCATCAGCGCAACGTAATTTTCCTCAGTGCCGCCCAGCCCTTCGGCCAGGACCACACAGGCATCGTTGCCCGACAGGGTGATGATGCCGTGCAGCAGATTTTCGACGCTGACCTGCTCGTTCGGCGACAGGAACATCGTCGAGCCCTGCGAATGCCATTTCGTCCAGGTTTCGGGCCGTACCATGATCTTCTGATCGAGCGTCGCATCGCCGCGCTTGATCATCTCAAAGGCGACATAGACCGACATCATCTTGCCCATCGAGGCGGGCGGGATGCGGGTGTCGGCGGCCTTGGCATAGAGCACGGTGCCGCTCGAAAGGTCCTTCATATAGGCGTAAACCGCCGGCGTGGTGAAGGTCGGTGCTTGCGCCATGGCGGGAACGGCGCTGGCGGCGAGCAAAGCAAACAGAACAGGACGCATCAGGCAGGGACTTTCACGGCATTGGAGGTGAAGGAATCAATCGCGTATCGCTGTAACCCGCAGCGCGAAGCTGCGCCAGCACAGCATTCGCTGCTGTTGCATCCGGATAAGGGCCGAGCCGGATGCGGGTGAGCCCCGAGGGCGCCACTTCGGTGACGACCGGTCCGAAACTGCCGAGATAGCCGGTCAGCCAGGCAATCCGCCCGGCATCCGACAACGCGGCGACCTGCACGAACACGATATCGCCCTTCGGGACCACTGGCGGAGGCGCTGGCGATGCGGCGGCTACAACCGGCATCGGTGGCATATCAAGCTTGTCGAGGAATACGCGACGCACTCGCACATGCGCCAGCCCGACCTTGTCGACACCGAGCAGTTGTGCCGAGCGGCGTGACAGATCGATGATCCGGCCCTGCACGAAAGGCCCACGATCATTGATGCGAACCACGAGCTTGCGGCCATTATCGAGATTTTCGACCTCGACCCAGCTTGGCATCGGCAGCGTCTTGTGCGCGGCGGTCACGTCGTCCTGATTGTACCGCTCGCCATTGGCGGTGGCGAGGGCGTGGAACCCCGGGCCGTACCAGCTGGCGATACCGCGCTGGTCGTAATTGCGATCATCCGACGGCGTGTACCAGACCCCTGCCACCTGGTAGGGCTTGCCGATCTTGACCGCGCCCGCGCCGGAAGGGGGCGGCTTCGGGTTGCTGCTGCACGCCGCCAGCACCAGCAAAGCGGAGAGGCTAACGCGCCGGCGTGACAATCGCATCGCCGAGCAGCGCCACCGACAGCGCGTAGAAATTGGAGCAGTTATAGGCGAGGATGGCGCGGTAGTTGGCCGTGGTCAGATAGGCCCCCTGCCCGGCCCCATCGGGCTCGACAAGGGTCATTAATGTGCTCGCTTCGGGCCAGGCAGACGTTGTGGTGATGCCCTTTGCCTGCCATTCGCTGGCGGGTAGCCACTTGCTGTGCCGTTCGAGCGGTCGCACGCAGGTCTTTGGTTTTTCAGGATTTCGGATGGCCTCGCGATCAAAGCCTTGGGGCACCGTCACCTTGAAGCCCCAGCCCTGCCCGCGCTGCCAGCCGTTGCGTGACAGGTAGTTCGCGATCGAGGCGATGGTGTCGGCTTCCGACCCCCAGATGTCGGCACGGCTGTCGCCATCGCCATCGACGGCGTGGTTGAGGAACGATGACGGCAGGAACTGCGGCTGGCCCATGGCGCCGGCCCAGCTGCCGCGCAACTGGCCGCGCGTTGCGAGGCCCCGGTCGATAATGTCAACGGCGGCATCCAGCTCCTTGGTGAACAGCGCGCGGCGGCGCCCTTCCCAGGCGAGCGTTGCCAGGCTGCGAACGATGTCGAAGTCACCCGTCACCCGGCCATAACTGGTTTCCATCCCCCAGATGCCGATGATGACGCCGGCCGGCACGCCGGTCTTGGCATAGGCGGTCGCCAGCGGAGCCGTGGTGCGCTGTAGCGCCGCTGTGCCGCCGGCAATGCGCGAGGCGTCGAGCCGCCGCGCCAGATAGCTGTCAAAGCGTGCCGCTGCGCCACCGCTATCCCCTGGCTGGGCGCGATCGAGCTCGATCACCCGGTCCGACGGTGTCATGCCGGTGAAGATGGCATCGAGTGTGGCGGGCGAGACGCCGCGTGCCTTGGCCGTGGCGCGATAGTTTTCAAGCCAGACGCCAAACGGCCCTGCGGGGGCCTGATATGTCGGTGCTGGAACGGGCGCCGGCTTGGGCGGGGGCGCCACCGGCGCTGGTGGCGGCGGCAGTGGCGGCTTCGCGGGCGGCGTCGCGCAACTCGCCAATACAAGTGCAGTCCCGGCGAGCAGGGACAGGGGCAGATAACGCGTCATGACAGGGTCATCGCACAGCGTCCGCCGGGTTTCCAGTCGGCTTTGGGGGTTGCAGGCGCCCGCGACGCCCGGCAAAGGGAAGATCAGGGAAAGGTGGC
>JAAFIT010000311.1 GCA_013298745.1 Sphingomonadales bacterium | reverse complement strand
ATCGGTCGACAGGAAATGCTCCCAGGCTGCCTTGCCGCCATTTTCAAAGCCGGTGGCGAGCAGCAGCGCCGGCACGCCGCGCTTGACGAAGGTGTAATGGTCCGATCGCACGAAGATGGTTTCCGCCGGCATCGGATCGGGGGAAAGCTTGACGCCAGCCTTGGCCACGGCACGGCCGATGGCCTCACCCATTGTCGAATGATCGCCGCCAAAGGCGATGACATCGGTAAAGGGATAGAGCAGCAGCGGCTGATCGAGATCGACGACGCTGACGATGCTGTCGATCGGCACCGGCGGGTTGTTGGCAAAGCTTTCGGCGCCGAGCAGACCCTTTTCCTCGGCGGTATTGGCAACGAACAGCATCGAGCGCTTCGGCGCCTTGTCATCACCCCCAAAAGCCCGGGCCACTTCGAGCATCACCGCAACGCCGGCGGCATTATCAAGCGCGCCATTGTAGATGTTGTCGCCCGATTTTTCCGGCCGGATCCCGAGATGATCGAGATGCGCCATCAGCACGACATGCTCGTTCTTCAGCGCCGGGTCGCTGCCATCAAGGCGGCCGATGACTTCGGTGCTGGCGATGGTGCGCACGGCCGAGGTCGCTTCGATGCGCGCGCTGGTCTTCAGCGCAAAGCCCTTGGGGGCGCCGCCCATCTTGTCGGCTTCGGCGAGCACCTTGGCGAGCGGTGTCGAAGCGCCGGCGAACAGCACCTCGGCGCCGGCGCTGCCGACCGCTGCTGCAGCCTTGATTCCTGGTGCCGAGACAAAGGGTTTGCCATCGGTCTGCACCCAAGTCATCCGCGGCACGCTGGCAGTCCCCTGCGTCTTGTTCCATGGCCGCAACTCGGCGGATTCCAGCGTCGGGATGGTGATGATGCCAATGGCACCGCGCGCGGCAGCCATCTTGCCCTTTTCGGTGCCCAGATGCGCCAGCACTTCATCGGGCGCGCGCTTGGGGATGCCCTGCAGGATGACGACGATCTTGCCCTTGACGTTCAGGCCGGCATAATCGTTGAAACCCTGTTTCGGCGCATCGATGCCGAACCCGGCGAACACCAGAGGTGCCGCCACATCGGTGCGGGTGTCGCGCTGGCTGGGGCTGACAATCGCCTCGCTGCCATGATCCCAGACAATTGTGTCACCGGTCTTGCCCGTGACCGTGACGCGGGCCGGACCATCCAGTCGCGCTTCGGACAGGGTGACCGGCTGAAACCAGCTGCCATCCTTGGCGCCGGGCTTCAAACCGGCGGCGGCGAACTGCGACGCCACATATTTCGCGCCAATGTCATAGCCGCGGGTGCCGGTGCCACGCCCTTCGAGCAGGTCATCCGCCAGAAACGCGACATGCGCCTTGACGCGATCGGGCGAAAAGCTCGGCTCGGCGGCGCCCACGGCAGTCGTGACCAGCAACGCGGCCAGAGGTAGCAGCAACTTCATCAACGTCTCCGAAAATCAGGAAAATCAGGCGGGAACGCCGCCTGGCACAGGGTAGCGATCGAAGGGGAAGGTCTCGGCCTTCCCGGCGGCAATCCATTCCACCATCCAGGGGTGCGCCAGCATGGCATCGACATAGGCGCGCGCCGTCGCGCTGACCGGCAGATGATAGGTATCGATGCGGGTGACAACCGGCGCATACATGACATCGGCGGCGCTGAACGGCCCGAACAGCCAGGGCAGATCGGAATCGCTGCCGAACCGGTCACGCGCCTCGCTCCACAAGGCATCGATGCGCGCCACATCGGCCATGATCTCGGGCGTTGGTTCGAAGTTGGGGAAACGTTCCTTGAGGTTCATCGGGCAACCGCTGCGCAAGGGCGCGAACCCCGAATGCATTTCGGCCGCCATCGCATAGGCGAGGCCGCGCGCCGGCAGCTCGCGCGGCCAGAAGCGATCATGCCCGCCCTTGTCCGCCAGCCACTGAATGATCGCCATGCTGTCCCAGACCGGCACCTTGCCATCCCACAGCACCGGCACCTTGCCCGAGGGCATGCCCACCTTGGCTTCGCCCGATTTCCATTCCGGCGTGTCCATCGGGATGATTTCGCAGGTAAAGGGCAGGCCCGACAGCTTTGCCGCGAGCCATCCCCGCATCGACCAGCTCGAATAGGCCCGGTTCGCGATGATGATCTTCATGGGGGATCCCTCCTGCCGCTGTCTTAGGGGCGCCGTGCCATAGCAGCAAGCCGCGGTGATGTTGAACACGGCCGGCACCCGCTCCGGAATGTCAGCTTGCCGGATGGCCGATCGCGTGTATTCCTCATCGCAAAAATAGCCGTCTGGGGAGAGACATGCATTACGCCGAACTGATGAAGGCCCGTGACGAATTGACCGGCCCGGGGGGCCAGTTCGAAATCGTGCACGTCGATGTCAATGGCATCCCACTGCGCGCTTACAAGAACGCCCTGCCCAATGTGCGCGCCCTTTGGCTGTCAACAGCCGCCTTCGCCGACCGGCCTTATCTCATCTATGGCGACGAACGGCTGAGCTATGCCGAGGCGCACGCCCAGGTGAACGCCACCGCCGCCTGGCTGTCGGCGCAAGGTATCGTGGCGGGGGACCGGGTGGCGATCGCCATGCGCAACTACCCCGAATGGATGCTGATCTACTGGGCCTGTGTGTCATGCGGCATCGCTGTCGTCGGGATGAACGCCTGGTGGACCGCCGAGGAAATGGCCTATGCCCTTAACGATTCAGCGCCGAAGGCAATGTTCCTCGATGCCGAACGGCTGGGCCGCTATCGCGAGATTCCCGAACCGCCAAAGGGCATCAAGCTCGTCAGCGTTCGCATTCCCGGCGCAGCCGACGGCATCACGCCCTGGTCCGACGTCATCGCCCATCCCGGCACCATGCCCGATATCGCGGTCGATCCCGATGCCGATGCCTGCATCTTCTACACCTCGGGCACCACCGGCTTTCCCAAGGGCGCGCAGCTGACCCACCGCGGCTGCATCACCAATTTGTTCAACATGCTTTATGCCGGCGCCTCGTCGGCGCTGGCGACGCAGCGCGCCACCGGCGTAACACCGCCCGCAACACCGGCACCGCCGCCGGTGGCCTTGCTCACGACACCATTGTTCCATGTCACCGCCAACAATTGCGGTGCCTATGCCACCACGGCGCAGGGCGGCACCATCGTGCTGATGTATCGTTGGGACGCCGGCGAGGCGCTGCGCATCATCGAGCGCGAGCGGGTGACGTCGATCGGCGGCGTGCCGGTGATGGCACGCGAGCTGATCAACCACCCCGATTTCCTGACGACCGACGTTTCCAGCCTCACGTCGATGTCGGGCGGCGGTGCCCAGGTGCCGCCCGATCTGGTCCACAAGATCGAAGCCAAGGTGGCCAGCGCCCGCCCCAGCACCGGTTATGGCATGACCGAAACCTGCGGCATCATCACCTCGGTCGCGGGTGACTTTTTCGTCGACAAGCCCGACAGCGCCGGCCCGGCGATGCCGGCCTATGAAGCCAAATGCGTCGATGACGATGGCAACACCGTGCCCCCCGGCCAGACCGGCGAATTGTGGGTGCGCGGTGCCGCGGTCATCAAGGGCTATATCAACCGCCCCGAAGCCACGGCGGCGTCGATCACCGATGGCTGGCTGCACACCGGCGACATCGCCCGCATCGACGAGGACGGCTTCATCTTCATCGTCGATCGCAAGAAGGACATGGTGCTGCGCGGCGGCGAGAATGTCTATTGCGCCGAGGTCGAGGCGACCGTCTATCGCCATCCGGCCATTGCCGAATGCTGCGCCTTTGGCGTGCCCGATCACCGCCTCGGCGAGGAGGTCGGCATCGCCGTGCTGCTCAAGCCCGGCGAAGCCCTGACCGATGCCGAGTTGCGCGCCTTCTGCGGCGGCCTCACCGCCAGCTACAAGGTGCCGCGCTAC
>JAAFIT010000310.1 GCA_013298745.1 Sphingomonadales bacterium | reverse complement strand
GTTCGTCGGCATCGATGTCATCGCCGGGCATCTGACCGAGATCAATGTCACGTCACCGACGGGCATCGTCGCCATCGACCGCTTCAACGGCACCAACACCCCGGCGCGCATCTGGGACGCCATCGAACGGCGGCACGCGGCACGCGGTTAAATGGCCTCCGGCGGCTGGGGCCACTGGCCCCAGACCCAATTTCGCTTTGATTTCGGCCGAAAGATCACCTGGTTCATGCGTCACGATGCATAAATCGGGGTCTGGGGCCTAAGGCCCCAGCCGCCGGAGGCCAGCCACCTTTTGGCAGTTTGTGTTCGAGCCGACAGGAGCGCCGAATACTGATACCGGCTAATCCTTCGGTGGCGCGTCGACGCGTTCCCAAGCGCCGAGCACACAGGCGCCATATTCGATCCGCGTGAAGGGATCGAAGACCGCCACCACATCGCCGCGGCACTGGCGATCCTGCGTCGATCGCGTCAGCAAGGCGCGATTGGGGCCATAGGCCGAGCAGGAAGGCCCGGTGTTGCGCCACCAGCCCTGGGGGGTGCGGACGAAATAGCCATGTTCGGCGGACACGTCCTTTGTGCGGATGCTCCGATTTTCGATACAAAGCTGGGTTTCGGGGGGCTTGTCATCGGCGAGGACCGGCACTGCAGCCACCAGACCGGCAGCAGCGACAAGACCCTGGACGGCAATGGCGAGGCGATAGGTACGCGGCATGTGTCTCTCCTCTCCCCCGACTCTTCTTATCACCGAGCGCGGACCGACGCCAAGGCTGCGATCTGCATAACGGTTCGGCTTAGCGAAAACTGTCCTTCGCCGCCCGGCGAGCGCCAAGCTCGACGGCGCTGGTAGCGCGGACGAAGGGATTGGTGGCGCGCTCCTCACCGATGGTGAAGGGCACCGTCGGCAATGACTGTGCGCGGCGGGCGCTGACTGACCCGACGCGCGCTGCAAGTGCGGCGTTGTTCGGCTCGACAGTGACGGCGAAACGCGCGTTGGATTGCGTATATTCATGCGCGCAATAGACTTGGGTCGCGTCAGGCAGTGCCATCAGCTTGCCGAGTGCGTCGAACATATCCGCCGGCGTGCCTTCGAACAGTCGGCCACAGCCCATGGCAAACAGCGTGTCACCGGGAAACAGCACGCCATCGGCCTCGAACGCATAGGCGACATGGCCGGCGGTATGGGCAGCGACGCCGATGACGCGGCCTGTCGATCCACCGATGCTGACGGTATCGGCGTCGCCCACCGGCCGGTCTATACAAGGAATCCGCGCCGCTTCGTCTTTCGGGCCCGTGACCTTCGCGCCGGTGGCCGCGACAATCGCCGCGTTGCCGCCGACATGATCGGGGTGCCAATGAGTGTTCAAAATCTGGGTGATCGTCCAGCCGCGCGCCGCCGCCGCTTCGAGAACGGGCTCGGCCACCGCCGGATCGATCACCGCCGTCTCGCCGCTGGCGCCGTCATGCGCCAGATAGACATAATTGTCCGACAAGACCGGAACCTGGACGATTTCGAGGCTCATTGCCCGTCCTTCTCGACAATGATCAGCCGATCGACCGTCAGCGTACCGATCGAAAGCGCGTCGAAATGCGCGCGGCGGACGCCCAACTGCCGGATCGCCAACCGCCCGATCGCCACGGCGCCGATCGCCACCGCCCCCATGGCGACTGCGCCGAGCAATGCCGCGCCGGCGCCGCGTGCCCGGGGGGCCGGTGTCGGAACGGGGCCTATCGCGCGCATCGCCTGTCGCTTCGCCCGGCGCACGCCCGGCATCACCAGCTGCCGGTGTTGGGCATCGACGCCCAAGGCTCGGCCGGGGCAAGGCGGGCGCCGGCCTGGAGCAGCTCCACCGAAATGCCATCGGGCGATTTGACGAAGGCCATATGGCCATCGCGGGGCGGCCGGTTGATGGTGACGCCGCCATCCATCAGCCGCTGGCAGCTCGCATAGATATCATCGACGGCATAGGCGAGATGGCCGAAATTGCGCCCGCCGGTATAGCCGCTTTCGTCCCAATTGTGGGTCAGCTCGACCTGGGCATCCTCATCGCCGGGTGCGGCAAGGAAGATCAGCGTGAAGCGCCCGGCTTCATTGTCATGGCGGCGCAGTTCCTTCAGCCCCAAAAGTTCGAAGAACGCCAGCGTCGCCGGCACGTCCGACACGCGGATCATGGTGTGGAGATATTTCACGAAATGGTCCTCAGATTGCGGCCTTCATAGGCCTCGAACTTGGCGATCACCGCTTCGGGCAACGGCGTCGGCCGGCCGCGCACCTCGGCGACATGAACATGCACCTCCTCGCCGGTGGCACGCAGATCCTCGCCGTCCCCGCAATGCAGTTCGAAGGCAAAGGTCAACGAGGTGCGACCGATGCGGCTGCACCGGATGCAGATGGCGACGATCTCATCGAGCAGGATCGGGGCGCGATAGACGACGCTGGCCGACACGACATGCATTTCGGGCCCGCCACCGAGGCCAACGCCACCATAAATCCCGGCGGCGCGCCAATATTCGACGATGCCGATGTCGAAATATTCAAGGTAGCGCGAATTGAACACCACCGCCTGGGCGTCGACCTCGGCAAAGCGCACGCGTTTGGGAAAAGAGAAGCGGAAATCGGATCGAGCCATAGGACGACCGTAGCCGGTCTGAAGCCGCCGCGAAACCCGCTACAACTGGGGTCTGGGGCCATCGGCCCCAGCTGCCGGAGGCACCTCTGTCACCTCGTTCAGCGCCTTGGCCGCCGCTTTGCCCGCCACCGAATCCGGATCGGCAGCCGCTGCCGCTGTCCACGCCGTCTTGGCGAGGTCCATATTGCCCTTCAGCGCGGCGATCAGCCCGGCTTCATATTGAACCTCGGCGCTTTCAGGCGTCTGATCGGCGGCCTTCAGGATGGCGGTTTCGGCCAGCGCCATGTCACCCATCCGCCGTGCCAGCGTTGCACGCAGCAGCCAGCCATCGGCGACCTGCGGATCGATGTCGGTAGCGCGCGCCAGATCGGCAGCGGCATCCTTGTCGCGCTTCAGATCGACGAGTGCTTCAGCGCGGGTGACGCGCAACGCGGCTTCGGCACGCGGCGTCAGCGCGGTGAGTTCACCACCACTGGCCAGCGCGCGATCGAGATAGTCCAGCGCGCGTTGCGGTTGTTCCGCCGCCAGCGCAGCATCGGCGGCTTGGCCGAGCAGTACGATCGCCTGGCCATCACCGGCCGTTTGCGACGCCTTGACCGCACCATCGAACGCCGCGAACGCCGCCGGAAAATCCTTGTGGGCATATTGCGCCAGAGCGAGGCAGTGCAGCGCGCCGGTACCGCCATTTTCAACACGCCACGCCTGCGCCGTTTCGATGGCGCGCGACGGATCGGAACGCGTGAGCGCCAGGCAGGCGGCATAGCGGCCGCGATCCGCCTCGGTCGCGGTGGTGGTAGCGACGAGCAGCATGAGCGGCATCAACATCCAGACTCTCCGACCAGTTCGGCGACCGCAGCGAGGAGGAGCGCAATGTCCTGCGGTCGCGACAGCCGATGATCGCCATCCTTGACCAGCGTTACCTGAACATTGTCCGAATGCAGCCGCTCGGCGATGTCGAGGCTGAGCTGCCAAGGCACCGCATCGTCGCGTTGGCCATGCAGCAGCCGCACCGGTGCCGTGATGGCGATGGCGCCACCGAGCAACCGCTGCGCCGGCGCGTCATCGAGAAAGGTGCGCGAATAGCGATAACCGGCGGCATCATGGGGCGTCGGCCGGGCAAACCAGCCTTGCGCCTGGAGTTCTGCCGCTTCATCGGCGCTGATCGCCAATCCCCAATCGGTAAAATCCGGCGCCGCGGCGATGCCGACCAGCCCCGCCAGCCGGTCACCCAGCGCCAGCCCCAGCCGCAAGCCGATCCAGCCACCCATTGATGAG
>JAAFIT010000309.1 GCA_013298745.1 Sphingomonadales bacterium | reverse complement strand
CGATGGCATGGCCGACTTCATGGGCGCCCAACTGCCGGATGCGGGCCAGCGCCACCTGCACCGGATCGTTCGGCCCGCCGCTGTTGCTGGCGCCGGCACCGACGAGCGCTTCGAAGATGTTCATGTCCTGCCGCACCCGCAGCGCGCCGAGCACCACCGAGCCGCGAATGATCTCGCCGGTGCGCGGATCGACGATCGATTGGCCATAGGACCAGCTGCGCGTCAGCCGGCTGCCCCAATGGACGACATTGTAGCGGGCATCGAGCGGGTCGGCGCCTTCGGGCAGGATGGCGACGTTGAAGGCATCGACGAGCCCGGCGGCATCGAACGCCTGTGCCCACCAGCTGACGCCTTCGGCGAGCGCGGTGCGGACCGGTTCAGGGGCGGCATTGTCGATATAGAAGGTGATCGGTTTCTTGACGGTGGAGCGCGCCGCGGTCGGATCGGTCTTTTCGAGGCGGAAATGGATGGCGAGCTGGCCGACGACGTCCTTGCCGAGTGGCTGATTGAAATCGATGATCTGGGTGCCGATTGCGGCCGAGCGGATATCGAACTTTCGGGGGGTGAAGCCCGGTGGCGGCAGGCGGATCAGCGAATGATGGACGCGAAAGCTGACGGCGCGGGCGTCGGGGGCGATCAGGCGAACTTCGCGCGCCGGTGTGTCGGAGGCGAAGGTCTGCACCGCCTCCAGCTCGATATTGTCGGGGAAAACGCGAACCGCGGCGGCATCGGCGGCGCTGGCGCTCTCGACCTGCTTGAAGCCTTTGCCGCCTTCGTTGAGCGCGCCGGTGATGCCCAGCGTGTCACGCGCGATGAAGGGGCCGAAATCGATGGTCAGGCTGCCATCGGGCGCGGCGCTGACGATATCGACCATCGCCATGGTGCTGACCGGAAAGCTGCTCGCCACACCGGCCGTTTCCGCCGGGGTGCCGCCGACAGCGCGGAAGCGCGGATTTTCAAAGGCGATGGCGACCTTCTTGCCGATGCGGCGAAAGGCGATGAGCTCGGTGGAGCCGCTCATGCCGCGATCGAGACGAATGTCGGCGGAGCCCATGCCCGAGCGCAGCCCGGTGACATAGAGGAAGCGCCCCGAAACACCCTCGGCATCGGGCGGCGGCAAGGTGAGCAGGATGCGGCCGGTATCGGCCTCGGCCTTGACCGGCAGCAGCGGGGTTTCGGCGGCCTGCGCGCCCGCAGTCCAGAGGATGGCGCCGAGCAGCAGCGCGGTCTTGATTGTCTTCATCGATAATCCCCCGGTTGTCGCGCCGATGATGCAACGCAGCATCGGGCATGGCAAGCGGGGAGGCTAGCTTAACGCTTGTGCTCGCGCAGCAGCGGCACCACGGCGATCAGCGTCGCCAGCAACAGCCAGATTTCGATCATGTAAACCGCGACATAGCCGTTTGCCGCTGCGGGCCAGGGCATCGCCAGGCCGCGGCTGCTCACCACATCGCGCAAGATGCCGGCGAGCGCGGCGCCCATGCCGGCGGCGGTGGCCTGCACCGTGCCCCAGGCGCCCATCGCCATGCCGATCTGGTCCTTGGGGGCGAACTGCATTGTTGCGGTGAGGGTGCCATGGCCGAAAAGCCCGGCGCCAAAGCCCATGGTGACGATGCCGGCGACGAACAGCCAGACATTCTGCAGCGGTGCCGAAGCGATGACGAGCATGAACGACGGAATGCCGATGATGGCGCCAGCGACGGCCATGCGGAAGGGATCGACCCCGCGGCTGAGGATCCGCGAGGCCAGCGTGAAACCGAGCAGGCTGCCGCCGGCAAAGGCGGCGGTGAGCTTGGTCGTCGAGCCGACGCCGAGGCCGAGGACCTGGCCGCCATAGGGTTCGAGCAGCACATCGGCCATGCTGAAGGCGAGGGTGCCGAAGCCGACGGCGACGAGGCGCGGCACGGCGTTGTGTTGCGCCGCATAGCTGTCCCAGCTTTCCCTGAAGGTCGGCGCGACCGGATCAGGCTCGGTGCGCAGGTGGCGCGGGCGGCGTGGCTCCTGCTTCCACAGCGCGATGAAATTGAGGAAGACGGTAATCACCGCCGAGCCCTGGATGACCTGAATCAACCGCCCCGGTGTGAAATTGACGAGAAAGGCGCCGAACGCCAGCGCGCTGACGATCGAGCCGATCAGCAGCATGACATACATCAGCCCGACGACATTGGGCTGGTCCTTTTCGGGCGCCAGATCGGTGGCAAGCGCCAGCCCGACCGTCTGGGTGATGTGGATGCCGGCGCCGGCGAGCAGGATGGCGAGCGCTGCGGTCGATTGGCCGATCCAGGCCGGCGCCATGTTGGATTGCAACGAGCCCGCCAGCACCAGCAGCGCGAACGGCATCAGCGCGAGGCCACCGAACTGCACCATGGTGCCGCGGAAGATATAGGGGATACGGCGCAAGCCCAGTGCCGAGACGTGATTGTCCGATTTATGGCCGACAAAAGCGCGCAACGGGGCAAACAGCAGCGGCAGCGACAGCATCACCCCGACAAGGCCCGCCGGGACCTTCAATTCGACGATCATCACCCGGTTGAGCGTGCCGACCAACAGGGTCAGCGACATGCCGACCGAGACCTGAATCAGCGCAAGACGGAGCAGGCGGCTCAGCGGCAGGGTTTCACTGGCGGCATCGGCAAAGGGCAGCAGCCGGGTGCTGCGTTGCAGCCAGACGCCCATCATCCGCTTGCTGATCGCACCGCCCTTCAGGCGCGGTCCGTCCATCGTCGCAGTGCTATTCGGCTGGTTCGCCATGCGATAAATCCGGTCCCCGTCTGTCGTTCCGCCACCGGCCTTTTCGGGCACTGTCTGGCGGTCCGCAATCGCCCACGTCAATGGGGCGTGACCATGCATTTGACAAGCTTCCTTGACAGTTATGCTTGACAGTTTTGGCGGTGAGCGGTGTTTCATTTCGCCGCCATTCGCGGCTAAGGACGGTTGGCGGGAGTCGCCGCTTGCCGATTTTGAATCAAGGACGCGTTGCCATGAAGCCGATCATCACCATTCTGCTGCTCGGCAGCCTGGCCGCGAGCCCCGTGCTGGCGCAGACCGGCACCGTTGGCCCCAAGACCGTCCCGGGCGAAACCCGTGAGCAGAAGCTTTACAATATCAAGCAGGCGCTGACGAAAATGGACGTCAACAGCGACAAGAAGATCACCGTGGCGGAATGGACCGAAGCCGGTGGCAAGCGCGAGGGCTTTGACAAGCTCGACACCAACATGGACGGGATACTGACCGTCCAGGAACTGCGCAGCAATTCGCGCAAGCTGCGCGCCTTTGAAGATTTCGAGGCCGCACCGGAATTCTGATCGCCCGACGGGGCAATCCGAATCCGGGCGATTGTCAGAACACCCGGCCGAGAATCAGGTAGATTGATGTGTCGCTGCCGCTTTGTCCGGCGGCGAACCACACAGGGCCGATCGGCGTGTCGGCGGCAATGAAGGCGCTGGCGGCGGTGCGCAGGCTGCCGAACGAGATGTCCGACCGGCTGCCCCAGACATTGCCGGCTTCCAACGAGCCGCCGACATAGATCGGCAAGTCGAGGATCGGGGCCTTGTCGCTCAACCGGTAGTAGCCGATGGCGCGGCCGAACATCAGATGCGGGCCGATCAGCGAGTTGCGGACCTGGCCCGACAGGTTGAGGAAGCCGCCGAGCTGATAATCGCCGATGAAATCATTGGTCGCATTGGCGGTCGTGCCGAAACGCCCACCGAGAACGACGGTGAACTTGTCCCAGCTCATCGGCTTCTGGACAATGGCGCTGAAGATGTTGCGGGTGAAATCGCCGCCGAGTGCCGTGACATGATCGATATACTGGACCTGGGCAAACAGGCCCTCGCGCGGGAAGATGAGGGAATCAAGCGTATCGACGGTAAAGCCCACCCGCCAATCGACATCGCGGCTCC
>JAAFIT010000031.1 GCA_013298745.1 Sphingomonadales bacterium | reverse complement strand
TCGGGTTGGGCACCGACGCGGCCAGCGCGTCCTTCACATTCTGCGGCGCGCCCTGCAGCAGCGGCGTGTTGAAGATGCCGGGCAGGATGGTGTTGACGCGGATCGCTTCCGAAGCAAGGTCGCGGGCAATCGGCAGGGTCATGCCGACAACGCCGCCCTTTGACGCCGAATAGGCGGCCTGGCCCATCTGGCCGTCTTCGGCGGCAACCGACGCCGTGTTGACGATGGCGCCGCGTTCGCCGTCTTCCATCACCGGAAGGGTCAGCATGCCAGCCGCCGATTTGGCGATGCAGCGGAAGGTGCCGACAAGGTTGATCTGGATGATCATGTTGAAGGCATCGAGCGGGAAGTGCTTGATTTCGCCGGTTTCCTTGGCGCGGCTGGCGGTCTTGGCGGCGTTGCCGGTGCCGGCGCAGTTGATGAGGATGCGTTCCTGGCCAATGGCGGCGCGTGCCTTGGCGAAGCCGGCATCGACCGATTCATCATTGGTGACATTGACGTGGCAGAAGACGCCGCCGATGTCGGCCGCAACCTTTTCGCCCTTTTCGGCGTTCATGTCGAAAATCGCGACCTTGACGCCTTCGGCGGCAAGCTTCCGCGCCGTGGCTTCACCAAGGCCCGATGCGCCACCGGTGACGACCGCCGAACAACCTGCAAGCTTCATGATAACTCTCCCAAGAATGACCGGGTGCTTATGAGAAGCCATGCCCCGCGGCGCAACCGGTTTAGAAAGCTAGGGGCTCAGGCGCTGGCGTCCGCCGCCAATGCCGCCCGCGCCACCTGTCGCTCGCGGACTGCCAGATAGACGGTGGCGGCAAAGATGACGATGCCGCCGATGACGGTCAGCGCATCGACGCGCTCGTGAAAGAAGGTGATGCCGGCCAGCGTCACCAGCCCGAAGCGGACGAAATCATAGGGCAGCACGGCCGATGTTTCGGCGAGCGCGAAGGCGCGGTTCATCGACAATTGGCCGACCGCCGCGACACAGCCGATGGCGATCAGCAGCGGCCAGACATGCGCCGGTGGCCACGACCAGACGAAGGCGGCCATGATCAGGCTGGGCGGCGTCATCAGGATGAAGGTCCATGCTGCAACCGAGCGGCTGTCGTCCGAGGCCACCAACTGGCGGATGGCGATGATCGAAAAGGCAGTCGAAACCGCCGAGATCATCGCCGCCAGCACGCCCGGAGTCATCGGCAAGGCGCCGGGACGCACGACGATCAGCATGCCGGCAAAGCCGATGATAAGCGCCGCGACCCGTCGGAAATGGATTTTTTCGCCGAGGAACAGCACGGCGCCGACTGTGGCGAACAGCGGCGCCGTGTAATTGATGCTGAGTGCCGTCGCCATCGGCGCATGCGACACGGCATAAAAGGTGCCGGTGGTGGCGATGAACCCCGAGGTGGCACGCCGCACATTGGCCTTCAGGCGGTTGAGCTTCATCAACCCCTTGTTGCGCAGCATGATCGGCAGCAGCGCCAGGGTGCCGAAGAAGTTCCGGAAGAACACGATCACAAAGGCGTGCATGTCGTGCGAGGCATAGCGGATCAGCACCCACATCGTCGAAAAGGCGATGCACGAAACGATCATCCAGAAGATGCCGCGGTTGGTCGAACTGGTCACGCCTCGGCGTTACGGCGAAGCGGCGATAACCGATAGGGGGCATTGTCCGCGCGGCCACGCCGAGGGCAGATTTCTGGCACAAATTGCATTGTTGAACCGAATGCGATTGCGGCACATGATAGGGCCATCATGTCATTCGAGGGGAGAGTGCCCATGCGTTCCTATCTGACCATCTTTGCCGCCGCCATGATCGGTTGCGCCACCGCTGCCACCGCCGCCGAACCCGCAGCAACCCCTGCTGCCGAGCCGGCGTGGGACAGCCTTGTCGAGGTCAACAGCCGCCGCATGGGCAATGCCGCGCTTTTGCCCGGCGCTGATTTTCGCCCTTATGATTCGGTGATGCTCGACAAGCCAGAAGTGTCGTTCCGCAACAACTGGATGCGCGACGTCAACCGCAGCAACCGCGGCGCAGCCCGCGTCACCCAGTCCGATGCCGACCGCATTCTGGAAGCCACCGCGACCAACACCACCGACATTTTCACCGCCGAATTCGAACGCGCCGGCTTCAAGATCGCCACGGCGCCCGGCCCCAACGTGTTGCGCGTCCGCACCGGCGTCGTCGATCTGTTCGTCAACGCCCCCGATGTGCCGACCGCCGGACGTTCACGCACCTTCACCACCAACGCCGGCGAAGCGACACTGGTAATGGAAGCGCGCGATTCGATGACCAATGCCCTGCTCGGCCGCGTCATCGATCGCCGCGAAACGCGGGGCCAGGGCGGCATGATCGGCATGCAGCAATCCAACCGCGTCACCAACACCGCCGAGTTCCGCACGCTGGCCCGCCGCTGGGCGCAGATAAGCGCTACCAAGCTCAATGACTTGAAGGCGGCGTCGCCGGTTCCGGATCCCCTGACCCCCGGTCAGCGCATCAACTGACGCCCGGCCAGCGTATCCGATAATTTTTGTTCCCATTTTGTTCTGAATATGCAATGCCGTCACCATGGTGGCGGCATCGCTTCGTTGGCTGTATCTCGATCTGAACAGCTATTTTGCCAGCGTCGAACAACAGCTGGACCCAGCGCTGCGCGGCAAGCCGATCGTCGTGGCGCCGGTGGACAGCGATTCAACCAGCGCCATTGCCGCAAGCTACGAGGCCAAGGCCTTTGGCATCCGCACCGGCACCAAGATCCACGAAGCCCGCGCCCTGTGCCGCAATGTCATCATCGTCCCGGCGCGCCACGGCGCCTATGTCGATTATCACCACCGCATCATCGCCGAGGTCGAACGCCATGTGCCGGTGACCGCGGTCTGCTCGATCGATGAAGTCGCCTGCCGGCTGCTCGACAATGAAAACAGCCTCGCCAATGTCACAGCGCTGGCGGCGCGCATCAAGGCCGGGGTGCGCGCCAATGTCGGCGAATGCCTGACATCGTCGGTTGGCGTCGCGCCCAACCGCCTGCTCGCCAAGATGGCGGCCGACATGCAGAAGCCCGATGGCCTGACCATCCTGACACCCGACACGCTCGCCGAACGGCTGGCGACGTTGAAGCTTTCGGACATTCCCGGCGTCGGCCGCAACATGGAACGGCGGCTGGCGGCGGTGGGGATCGTCAGCATGGAGCGGCTGCTGGCGCTCGATGCCCGCGAGGCGCGGCTGGCCTGGGGCAGTGTCTGGGGCGAACGGATGCACTGGCTGTTGCAGGGCGCCGAAGTGGCGGAACTGCCGACGACCCAGCGCAGCATCGGGCATTCGCATGTGCTGGGGCCGGACAAGCGCACCCCCGATCGCGCCCGGCTGGTGGCGCGTCGCCTCACTGCGCGGGCCGGCACACGGTTGCGACGGGCCGACAAGGCGGCGGGGTGGCTGGGGCTGATGGTCAAGGCCGAGGCGCCCCCGGGCGAACGGCCGGCGAAATGGCACGCCGGGGTGAAGCTGGCACCGGTGATGGACACGATCACACTTTTGGAGCGCCTCGATGCGCTCTGGGCGCAAATGCTGGCGGAGTTCGGCGCGCGGCGGTTCTTGCAGGTCGGCGTGACGCTCGCCGAACTGGGCGATGCCGATGCGGTGCAGGCCGGCCTGTTCGATGACGGCGGACAGCTCGATCCGGCAGCAGCTGCGCGACGGCTGGCGCTGTCGCGGGCGATGGACAAGGTGAACAGCCGCTTTGGCCGCGATGCGGTGACATTGGGGCATGACGCGGTGGGCGCGGCGCGTTCATCGGGGCCGCGGATTGCGTTCACGCGGATCCCGGAGCTGGCGGAGTTTCATGAATAGGACAATCTCCCTCCCCCTTGCGGGGAGGGCGACTCGGCGCCAGCCGAGCGGGGTGGGGGTTCCTGACGTTGGCATAAGAGGACCCCCACCGTGCTCGCACGAAGGCGTGCGAGTCGCCCTCCCCGCAAGGGGGAGGGAAGCGCTTAGTGGAGTTTCAGCTTCGGCCGCACCACCTGATTGACGTGCCCGACCAAAATCAAGGACGTCCCCTTCAGCCAGCCATGAATGGCAAGCAGGTGCATCCGGTACAGCGAGGTATAGACCAGCCGCGCCAGCCGGCCTTCGATCGCCATGCGACCGCCGACGAGATTGCCCATCAGGCTGCCGACGGTGGTGTAGCGCGCGAGACTCACCAGCGATCCCTTGTCCTGATATTCGAAGTGCTTGAGGTGCTTGCCGTCGATCAGCGCGCGGATGTTGTGATAGGCGGTGCTCGCCATCTGGTGCGCCGCCTGGGCGCGCGGTGGGATTGGTCGCCCCTCGCCTTCCGGCACATAATAGGCGCAATCGCCGATCGCGAAAATCCGGTCATCAAGCGTCGTCTGTAGCGTCGGGCCGACGACAAGCTGGTTATTGCGCGTCGTTTCCAGTCCCCCGATGCGGTTGAGGAACTCGGCGCCTTTCACGCCCGCCGCCCACACCATGATATCGGCCGGAATCACTTCGCCGCTCTTGGTGTTGATCGCATCGGGCGTCGCCGACGTCACCTGTGTGCCGGTCAGCACCCGCACGCCGAGCGCTTCCAACTCGGCGGTCGCTGCGGCGGCAAGCTTGTCGGGCAGCGCCGGCAGGATGCGCGGCCCGGCTTCGATCAGCGTCACCTGCAGGCGCTTTTCATCGAACACCTCCAGCCCGTAAAAGCCCAGCGCCGTGGCGGCGGAATAGAGTTCGGCGGCCAATTCGACGCCAGTGGCGCCGCCGCCGACGATGGCGACACGGGCAAAGGCATCGGCCTTTGGGTCGGCGGTCATCTGGCGTGACACGCGCAGGCACTGGTTGAGCAGGCGCCGCCGAAAGCGATCGGCATCGGCGCGGGTATCGAGCGAAATGGTGTTCTCGCGCACCCCGGGCGTGCCGAAATCATTCGATACCGACCCGACCGCCAGCACCAGATAATCATAGCGGATGCGGTGGCGGCCGATGACCTCGCCGCCGTCTTCATCGAAAATCGGCGCGACGATGATCTGCTGCGCCTCGCGATCAATGCCTTCGAGCGCGCCATCGAAATAGCGATAGCCCCAGCGAAAGGCATGGCCGCGATAGCCGACTTCATCGAGATTGGCGTCCAATGACCCGGCGGCGACCTCGTGGAGCAGCGGCTTCCAGATATGCGTCGCATTGCGATCGACGAGGATGATGTCGAAATCTTCGCGCGGCAGGTTGCCACCCAGCTTGGCGACAAGCTCGAGCCCCCCGGCGCCGCCACCAACGACGACGATCTGGGTCTTCTTGCCGTCTGGACGTGTGCGCGGCATCAGCCCCTCTTCGATATTCCTACTCCCACTAGCGATATGAAGGGGTTTTCTCAAACCTCCAATTGCATGGCGGGGTGACAGCAATTCTTAGGCTAGGCAAAGAAGCACCATGCGCCCGCCCTTCGCCGTTGCCCTGTTCATGTTCGCGATGGTGGCGACGCCGCTTTCGGCAAAACCTGAAACGCCAAAATCCGCTGCCGAAATCGCCGAGGCCGCGATGATCAAGCGTTTCGAACCGCTCGAGATCGAAGACGCCCTGGTTGATCAGCACGCCCGCATCATCGCCGCCGTAGCCGCGCTGCCACCGCGAGCGGGCAGTACCGAAATGCCGGTGCTGGCGATCGGCGGCGAAGGCTATCAGGCGATTTTCGACCGGGAAGCCCGCCGCGCCGCCGAGGTACTGACGGCGCGCGGCGGCGGCCCGGCGCTGGTGCTGAGCAACACGCCAGAACAGGTGGAAAGCGGCCTGCTCGCCTCGCGGCGCACCGTGGCGCTGGCGCTGGCGGCGCTCGGTGAGCGGGCGCGGCCAGATGATACGCTGATCCTCTATCTGGCGTCGCACGGCGGCGAGGACGCCAGTGTGTCGATGGAGGCGCCCTATATCGAATTTGCGCCGCTCGCCGCCGATGATCTCGCCAAGGCGCTTGATGCGGCCGGTTTCAAGCGCCGGATCATCATCCTGTCCGCCTGCTTTGCCGGCAGCTGGATCGATCGGCTTGCCAGCCCGACGACGATCGTCGTTGCGGCCGCCGCCGCCGACCGCACGTCGTTCGGCTGCGACGACAGCCGGCAGTTGACGGTGTTCGGCGAAGCGCTGCTCGGTGAGCTCGCCGCGCCAGGACTGTCGCTGGCCACGGCGTTCGACCGCGCCAAGCAGCGTATCGCCGCAACCGAAAAGGCCGAAGAGGTGGAGCCGTCCTTGCCCGAGGCGCGGGTTGGTGAAGCGATGCAGGCGCTGTGGTCAAATCCGAGGCGTTGACGCCCTTGCCAAGGTGACACGCCGCGCTGCCTCGGCTATGCGCGCGGCATGACCGAAATCACCGCCCAGATCGTCGCCGAGCACGGCTTCACGCCCGAGGAGTATGAGCGCGTCGTCGCCAGCATGGGGCGGGTGCCAAACCTGCTCGAACTCGGCATTTTTTCGGTGATGTGGTCGGAGCATTGCTCCTACAAATCCTCGCGTATCCATTTGTCGAAGCTGCCGACCAAGGGCCCTCACGTGATCTGTGGCCCCGGCGAAAACGCCGGCGTGATCGATATCGGCGATGGTGACGCCGCCATCTTCAAGATGGAAAGCCACAACCACCCGAGCTTCATCGAGCCGTATCAGGGTGCGGCGACCGGCGTCGGCGGCATCCTGCGCGATGTCTTCACCATGGGCGCGCGGCCCGTCGCCAACATGAACGCGCTGCGCTTCGGCGAGATCGACGCGCCGAAGATGCGGCACCTCGTCAAGGGCGTCGTCGCCGGCATCGGCGGCTATGGCAATTGCGTCGGCGTGCCGACCGTCGGCGGCGAGACCAATTTCCACAAGGCCTATAACGGCAACATCATCGTCAACGCGATGACGGTGGGCGTCGCCAAGCAGGACAAGATTTTTTATTCGGCCGCCGCCGGCATCGGCAATCCGGTCGTCTATGTTGGTTCCAAGACCGGCCGCGACGGCATCCATGGCGCGACGATGGCGTCGGCCGAATTCGACGACGCCAGCGAGGAGAAGCGCCCGACCGTGCAGGTCGGCGACCCGTTCACCGAAAAGCTGCTGATCGAGGCGTGCCTCGAGCTGATGGCATCGGACGCGATCGTCGCGATTCAGGACATGGGCGCCGCCGGCCTCACCTCCTCCAGCGTCGAAATGGCGTCGAAGGGCGGCGTCGGCTTGCGCCTCGATCTCGACAAGGTGCCGGTGCGCGAGGAGCGCATGACGCCTTACGAGATGATGCTGTCGGAATCGCAGGAACGCATGCTGATGGTGCTGAAGCCCGGCCGCGAAGCCTTTGCGGAAAGCATTTTCAAGAAGTGGGAATTGGATTTCGCAGTGATCGGCGAAGTCGTCGAAGGCGGCACGCTCACCCTCACCTTCCATGGCGACACCGTTGGCGAAATCCCGCTGGCGCCGCTCGCCGATGCCGCACCGAAATATGACCGGCCGTGGGTGCCGACGCCGAAGCGGGCGCCGCTCGCCGATGTGCCGGAATCGTCCGACATCGGTGCTGATTTGCTCAAGCTGATGGCCTGCCCCGATCTCGCCTCGAAGCGCTGGATCTGGGAGCAGTACGACCACATGGTCGGCGCCGACACCGTCCAGCGCCCCGGCGGCGATGCCGCGGTGGTGCGCGTCCACGGCACCCAGAAGGCGCTGGCGATCACCACCGATTGCACCCCGCGCTATTGCTTTGCCGACCCGGTGGAGGGCGGCAAGCAGGCCGTCGCCGAAACCTGGCGCAACCTGATCGCCGTCGGCGCCAAGCCGCTCGCCATTACCGATTGCATGAACTTCGGCGCGCCGACGCGGCCGGAGATAATGGGGCAGTTCGTCGGCTGCATCGAGGGCATGGCAGAAGCCTGCACGGCGCTCGATTTCCCGGTCGTGTCGGGCAATGTCAGCCTTTACAATGAAACCAATGGCGTCGGGATTTTGCCGACGCCGGCGATCGGTGGTGTCGGCGTAATCGCCGATTATACAAAGTCGATGACGCTGGCGTTCAAAGCCGAAGGCGAGACCATCTGGCTGGTGGGCGACGAGAGCGCGCATCTTGGCCAGTCGCTGTGGCTGCGCGAATGCCAGGGCCGTGAGGACGGCCCGCCGCCACCCGTCAACCTTGCCGCCGAGCGCCATGCCGGCGATTTCGTTGCAAAGCTGATCGAAATGGGCGCTGTGACCGCAGTGCATGACGTGTCGGGCGGCGGCGTGCTGGTCGCGCTGGCGCGGATGGCGCTAGCCGGCAATATCGGCGTGCAGCTTGAAGCCGGTGCGCTCGATACCGCTGCTGAGGCGTTCGGTGAGGGCCAGGGCCGCTTTATCGTCACCATGCGCACAAGCGACCTCAAGGAAACTCCGGTGCGGATGACCTGCCTCGGCACAACGGGCGGTGACCGTCTTGGATCTGTACCGCTGGCTGAATTGCGCGCTGCCAATGAAGGTGCATTGCCGGCGATGCTCAAAGGCGAGCTCTGACCCACCATTCTTGAAATCCACCTGCGCAGGGCCACATTCCCGCCACGGCCTTTTGCCGCTGGAGACCTGCGACCGTGACGGCCGCCACCTTTGCTGCTTTCGATACCAGTGCCGCCCGCCGCTATGTCGCGCGCGATCCGGCGTCGGCGCGACTGCGTATCGATTTGCTCGAGCGCGTGCTCGAACGCGCCATCATGATTCCCGGCCTCAATCGCGGCATCGGCCTTGATGCGGCGATGGGCTTCGTTCCGGTGGCGGGTGACGTCATCGCCGGCGTGATGGGGCTATATCTCGTCTGGGAAGCCCGCAACCTCGGCATGCCGAAGCGCACCATCGCGCGCATGCTGTGGAATGTCGGCGTGGATACGACTTTGGGTGCCGTGCCGCTGGTCGGCGATGTGTTCGACCTGTTGTTCCGCTCCAACACCCGCAACCTGCGGCTGTTGAAGCGGCACCTCGACAAGACACATCCGGCGTCTGCGATCATCGACGCGCGCTAGAGCATCGTACCGCTTCGCGGAGTCGGGGCCAGCCCGCTCCCCCGCCCAGCCACCCAACGCGAGTATGCCATCTGGGTAGCTGGGCGGGGGAGCAAGCTGGCCCCGACTTTCGGCACGATGCGCTAGGCGAGCACGCTGCGGCGTTTCTGGCGGCGCAGTGTTGCGCCGACCACGCCAAAACCGATCGTCAGCAACAGCCAGTCACCGGGCTCGGGTACGGCCCCGGCGAAACCGGCACTGCCGAAATCGCTGCGACCGCTGCCGTTTGCACCGGCACCGCGGCAATCATTGGAGATGACGTTGCTGTCCATGGTGACCGCGCCGGCCAGGGCGAACACGCGTCCGCACAAGATGCTGGCGCCGGTGGTGAGGGTGACGGCGCTGGTGGCGAGAATGTTGCCGGCAAAGGTCGACCCGGTGCCCAAAGTTGCCGCACTGCCGACATTCCAGAAGACACCGCTGCCGGTGCCACCGTTGATGACATTGATGTTCGATGCGCTGGCGGTGGTGAGCGTCGAGCCGATCTGGAACACGAACGCCGAAGCCGCATTGCCGGCGAAATCGAGGACGAGATCGCCGGTCAACTGTGCCGATGAGGCAAAGCGATAGACACCGGGCGTGAGGACGCCGACGCTGCCGAGATCCTGGCCGGTCAGATCGGTGACAAAGGGCAACGCCGCCAGATTTGCCGCCAACCCGATGGCCTGCGCCCGCGCCAGGCCGGCAACGCCATCGGTGGCATGGACGGTACCGCCAAGCGTGATCGACCCGATGCCGGTGATCGCGGTGCCCGGAGACACCCCGAGATCGCCATAAATTGTCGTCGATCCCGTGTTTGTTACGGTGGAGGAACCCAGAACGGCAAAACCGGCGGCGGTCTGCAAGTCAATGGCGGCGGCGGCGGGCGTTACACCCCATAACATCGTCGACGCAAGGCAAGTGAAGACTGTTGCAGATGGGTGCGATACGCGAGCATGCGACATGAACAAGTCCTTTCCTGTGATTGACACAAGACAAGGGCCACCTGCTTTGCTTGAGACAGAGTCAGTCTGCACGCTTTAAGCATGAAGCCAAAGTCAAAAGCTGAACGATCAATGTATCGATAGGTTGCAGGTGTCGCGCGATAATCGCAAAAGGCGCAAAATTTAATGTTGGCTGCCAGAGTATCTATCGAGCGCCGCAATAAATTGGCGCGGTAAGTGATTATAGTCGGCAATCGCACGCGAATGTCCGAACCTGCGCGTTCCTTTGCGCTGCGCTCAGGCGAAATCGAGGCCGATATCGGCGGCCGGCGCGCTCTGGGTGATCCGGCCCACCGAGATATAGGTGACGCCGGTTTCGGCGATGGCGCGGATGGTTTGCAGGTTCACCCCGCCCGACGCCTCGGTCGGCACGCGGCCGGCGATCAGCGCTACGGCTTCGCGCAGCATCGCCGGGCCCATATTGTCGAGCAGCAAGCGGTCGGCACCCGCCGCCAGCGCCGGCGGGATCTGTTCGAGGGTATCGACCTCCACCACCACGTCCAATAGCCCCGCCGCCTTGGCCGCGCGCACCGCGGGTTCGACGCCGCCGGCGACGGCAATGTGATTGTCCTTGATCATCACGCCGTCATCGAGCCGCATCCGGTGGTTGGTGGCGCCGCCCATCCGGGTGGCGTATTTTTCGAGGATGCGCAGGCCGGGGAGCGTCTTCCTGGTATCGAGCAGGATCGCGCCGGTTCCGGCGATGGCGTCGACATAGTGCCGGGTCAGCGTCGCGATGCCGGTCAGATGCTGGACGGTGTTGAGCGCCGAGCGTTCGGCCGTGAGCAGCGCCCGGGCATTGCCATGAATGCGCATCAGATCGGTGCCGGCGGGGACAGTTGCGCCCTCTTCGACCAGGGTCTCGATCGTGCAGTCGACATCAAGGGCACGAAAGAACGCGGCCGCCAGCGGCAGCCCGGCGACGGTCACCGGGTCCCGGCTGTCCATGACGGCGGTCAACACCGCGTCGGCCGGGATCACGGCCGCCGAGGTGCGATCGCCGCCCTGCCCCATATCCTCGGCGAGGGTGGCGGCGACGAAGGCAGCGAGATCGAAGCCTTCAATCACCCGTCACCCGCACCGGGGTTACCGCCCCTGCCATTTCGAGCATCCGGTCGAGCGAGACCTTGGCGCGCACCCGCACATCCTCGGGCACTTCGATCTGCGGTTTCAAGTCACGCAGCGCCAGATAGAGCTTTTCCATCGTGTTGAGCGCCATGAACGGGCACATGTTGCAGCCGCAATTGCCGTCGGCCCCCGGCGCGCCGATGAAGGTCTTGTGCGGCGCCTTCAACTGCATCTGGTGGATGATGTTGGGCTCGGTGGCGACGATCACCACCGGCTCCGGCGAGTTGAGCGCGTAATTCAGGATGCCGCTGGTGGCGCCGATGTAATGCGCCAGATCGAGGATCGCCGCCGGGCATTCGGGGTGCGCCAGCACCGGGGCCGCGGGATATTGCGCCTTCAATTTGAGCAACTCGGTGACCGAGAATTTTTCATGGACGATGCAGGTGCCATCCCAC
>JAAFIT010000308.1 GCA_013298745.1 Sphingomonadales bacterium | reverse complement strand
GTTTGTCGATGTCACATTGCCGGAACGGCGGATCGAAGCGCTGGTCCCTGGCCAGCCCGTTAAGGTCAGGCTGATCGGAGCTGGTTCGTGGCAGACTGGCCATGTCGTCCGAGTTACCGGTGCCGCAGCGCGCCGGGACGTGGCCATGGTTGCTGCCAGCGAGACCGATCACGATCCGCGCGCTTTGACTGTTGAGGTCTCTCTGCCACCCGCACCACGCGCAGCATCTGTGCGTCGCTGCGATATCGGCCGTCTTGCCGAGGTGCGGTTCTCGCGTTGGATCGGATGACCTTCGGCACGGCGACCCGGCGATGATCCCCGCTCTTGATATGGCGCCAGCCCTGCTGGTTGCAGCACCGCTCATGCTGACGATCAGTGGCGTGATGCTGGCCCCGTTGTTCGGCCTCGAACGCTTATCAACCCGCATCGGCATTGCGGCTGGCGTGGCCGCCGTTGTCGTAACCTATCTCTACTGGCGTTTCACGGTCACCATTCCCTGGGGATCAACCTGGTATGGTCTTGGTTTCGCACTTGTGTGCCTCGCCATCGAGCTCTTTGGGCTCTTCGATGCGAGCATCCTGTTCAGTGCGTTGGTTCGGCGCAGCAACCGAACGCCGGAGGCCGACGCACATGAAGCACGGCTCCGGGCGCGACCCGAGTCCGAATGGCCGGCGGTCGATCTGAT
The DNA here is from genome assembly GCA_013298745.1 of Sphingomonadales bacterium. Taxonomy (GTDB): domain Bacteria; phylum Pseudomonadota; class Alphaproteobacteria; order Sphingomonadales; family Sphingomonadaceae; genus Sandarakinorhabdus. The sequence goes on along the minus strand of JAAFIT010000308.1, from coordinate 3,253 downwards.
TATCGCGACCTACAATGAACCCATCGAGGTGCTTGAGAAGACGGTCCTTGGCGCGTTAGCGCTCGATTGGCCGAACCTGAACGTCTGGGTGGCCGACGACGGGCGGCGGCGATGGCTCCGCGATTGGTGCCAAGCCAAAGGTGCCGGCTACATCATTCGGCCGGACAACGCCCATGCCAAGGCCGGCAACATCAACCACGCGCTGGCGGTCACCAGCGCGCCGTTCGTCGCGGTGTTCGATGCCGATTTCGTGCCTCAACAGCAGTTCCTGACCCGGACGATTGGCTTCTTTGACGACCCACGCATCGGCATCGTCCAGATCCCACACAGCTTCTACAACCATGATCCGCTGCAGCAGAACCTGGCGCTGCGCGACGCGATGCCCGATGATCAGCGCTTCTTCTTTGAAGCGATCATGCCGGGCCGTGATGGCTGGGATGCCAGTTTTTGCTGCGGGTCGAACAGCGTAACGCGCCGCGCCGCATTTGAAGCCGCCGGTGGCGGCCTGCCAACCGGATCAATTACGGAGGACATGTTGCTGACGCTGGCGCTGCTCCGCCAAGGCTTCATCACACGCTACCTCAACGAGCCGCTGGCGTTCGGCCTTGCGCCTGAAAGCTTGACCGCCTTCTTCGTCCAACGCGCGCGCTGGGCACAAGGCGCGATGCAGATCCTGTTTCTGCCTGAAGGTCCGCTCGGGCCAGGGTTATCGCTTCGGCACCGCTTGTTCTTCCTGCCGACCGCCTGGCTATCACAATGTCTGATGCTGCTGATGTCATTGATGGCACCGCTGGTGTTCTTGTTCGCAGACATCCCGCCGCTCGTAGGGGTCACCGTCGAATCTGCGCTCTTCTATCTCGTGCCGATGGTCGTGGCGCAGGTCGGCGGGATCGTTTTGCTCGGTAGCGGGCGCTATTATCCGATCGCTGCCCAAGTGCTCGGCACCTTCCAAAGCTTCCGGCTGCTCCCCGTCATCCTAAAGACGCTCGTCAAGCCACATGGCCATGCCTTTAAGGTCACGCCAAAGGGCAGCGATGCTGCCGGAGGCGGCTTCGAAAGCGGCACATTCCTGGCGACGACAGCGTTGATGCTCGCGACGTTCGCCGGGTTGATCATCAATGCGATGCCCGACTGGCGGATTGTGGAGCAAGGTGCGCTGGTGCCGATGGTGGCCTTCTGGTGCTCGATCAACATTGTCGTACTCTTTCTGGCCGCGATGCTGTGCTTTGGCATTCCAGCACTGCGCGCTGAAGAGCGTTTTGCGATCGATGAAGGCGTCGCGATTGAGGTGGCAGGCAGCAATATCGTGCACGCCGCGCGGAGCATCGATATTTCGATGTCAGGAATCGCTGTCTCGGCTGTCGGACTCACCCGAGGTGATGAGGTTAGGCTCCGTATCCGAAATGTCGGCGTGATCGAAGGCGTCGTCGCACGGGCCGGCTCCGGAATGGCCGGCATCGCGTTCACAGGCAGTGACAGTCCAGCTCGCGATCGCCTGATCGTGCGACTGTTCACAGCCGGGCTGAATACGACGGAACTCCGTCCGCCGATGTGGCGCGCCACCAGGGCCATGCTGAGTCGCATCTGGAAGGCCGACATGACGGTTGCATCTGCGAAACCCAGCGAAGCCGCCGAGAGCACCGGCCCGGACATCAAACTCGACAAGATGTCGATGGTTGTACCGCCATCGCGCGACAGGGCCGAACTGTCCGCTATGGTATAGATTGGTTCGGTTGAACGCCTCTTCCAGAGGCGTTGAGATCGGGTTTAGAGCCGCCAAAACAGCCTCTAAACGGAACCATTGTCGCACAACCATTGACGCTATTGCGACGTAAGGCGCCTGGTCGCCGCCAGACACACCAACATCCGGTTGACGATCATAGTGATAGCCTTGACGCCTTGCCCCTGATGCCGAACAAACCAGTGCATTGAGCCGCGTAAAGTGGCCGGCCGGGGAGATCGCAATGCCGTTCGTGTGTTCGCAACCATTGCCGCGGCGTCCACAGCCTTGCGGGCTGGCGGTATGAGCGTCTGGTCTTACGCCGACATCTGGGAATCGATCGCCGGCGCTTTGCCCGGCGAGCTAGCCTTCATTCAGGGCGACAAACAGCTTGGCTGGCGCGATTTCGATGCCAAGGCGAACGGACTCGCCGAAGTGTTCGTCTCCGCGGGGCTCGGCCATCAAGCCAAGGTCGCGGTTTATACCCAAAATTGCGCCGAATATCTCACCGCCTATTTCGCGGCCTTCAAGGCAGGGATGGTGCCTTTCAACGTCAATTATCGCTATGGCCCCGAAGAGATCGCGTATCTACTCGACAACGCCGACGCCGAAGCCGTGGTGTTCGAGGCAGGCTATGCCGATGTCATTGCGCCGGTCCGCGCCCGGTTGCCGCTGGTCAAACGATGGATCGCAATCGCCCGCAACGGAGATGCTGTTCCCGACTGGGCGGTCGACTATGCGTCGGTGGCGCCGTCGCTCGGCCGAGTCGTCGCGCCATGGGGCCGCAGCGGCGACGACATGATGTTCATCTATACCGGCGGCACCACTGGCATGCCCAAGGGCGTGATGTGGCGGCAGGGCGACCTGCTGGCCAAGGGTAATTATGGCGCCAACCCGTTGACTGGCGCCGGCCCGCTCGCCAGCGCCGACGACGCCGGGCCCCGCGCTCAGGCATTACCGGTCCGCCCCAAGGCCGTCATCGCACCGCCGCTGATGCATGGCACCGGGATGTTGACCGCGATGGCGACGCTCACCGCAGGTGGCACGGTGCTGCTGCTGCCGCAGGGCCATTTCGACCCGGCGGCGCTCTGGGATATCGCTGCGAAATACAAGGCATCGCGGCTCACGATCGTTGGCCAGCCCTTCGCCCAGCCACTGCTCGAATCGCTCGATGCCAACCCAGGGCGCTGGGACCTGTCCGCCATGGCGCTCATCACATCGTCGGGGGCAATGTGGTCGCGTGAGAACAAGCTTGGGCTTATTCGTCATATGCCGCAGGTGATGCTTTCCGATGCCTTTTCATCATCCGAAGCCTTGGGGCTCGGCACGTCGGTCATGACCGCCGGCGCGGAAATCGGCACAGCAAAGTTTGCGCTCGGCCCCGATTGCGCACTGTTTACTGAGGATGGGCGACGGGTCGAACCCGGGTCGTCAGAGCGTGGCCGCGTCGCGGTCAGTGGGCAATTGCCGGTCGGTTATTACAAAGACCCGATCAAGTCGGCGGCGACATTTCCAGAAATCGGAGGGCGGCGC
>JAAFIT010000315.1 GCA_013298745.1 Sphingomonadales bacterium | reverse complement strand
GGTATCCTGTGTCACCTGCGAATCGATCAACTGGTCACCCGTCAGGATGGCGCGGCGCTTGACGACGACGGGAGCGCCTTCGATGCTCTGCAGGATCTGGCTGCCGGGAGGGGCGCGGCCCTGCGCCACTTCATTGGGATCGGCCGACACATCGACAAGCTTGAACTCGAGCTTGGCGGTCTTGCCGAGCAATGCCTTCAGCGCTTGCGGGTCCTGCAGACCCGGCACCTGAACAACGATGCGGTTGGTGCCCTGGCGCACGATGGTCGGCTCGCGGGTGCCGAGCTCGTCGATGCGCTTGCGGATGACTTCGACCGCCTGCGCCATGGCATTGTCGATCGACGCTGCCACGCCGGCGTCGGTTTCAGCCAGAACGATGCGATTGCCGGCTTCGATCGTGACGTCAACATCGCGGGCACCCGAAAGGCCGGAGATCGGCCGGGTGACGGTCTTCAGAACTTCGGCCGCGGCATCGACCCGCGCCGGATCGGTGATGACGATGCTCAACCGGCCACCGGCAGTCGACATGTCGGTAAAGGCAATCGCCCCGCCTTCGGCCTGGCGCAGTTCGGACCGCACCGTATCCTCCAGGCTTTCCAGTTTGGCGCGGCGCACATCATCAGTGGTGGCTTCGAGCATCAGATGCGAGCCGCCACGCAGATCGAGCCCGAGGCTCAACTGCTTTGATGGCATGAACGACGGCAGCCGCGCCGCCTGTTCAGGAGTGAGGAAGTTTGGAAAGGCGAACAGGAAGCCGAGCGCGATCGTCGCGATGATCGACCAGACCTTCCACGGCGGAAAATCGAGCACCTTGGGATCAGCCCTTGCTGTCGTTGGCGGCAACCGGCGCATTGCGGTCGCGGACATCGGCGAGCGTCGCCTTCAACACACGCAGCTTGACGGCCGGCCCAGCCTCGATCTCGACCTCGTCGCCATCGACCCGTGACACCTTGCCGATGATGCCGCCGCCGGTGATGACGGTATCGCCCTTCTTCACGGCGTCGATCATCGCGCGGTGCGCCTTGGCGCGCTGTTGCTGCGGCCGGATCATCAGGAAATAGAAGATCGCGAAGATCGCGATATACGGCACAAAGGCGATGAGGCTGGCCGTGGAGCCAGCACCGCCAGCGGCGGCTTGCGCATAGGCCGGGGATGCGAACATGAATTCGGGCTTTCTCGGGTTTGGGCGTGGCGCCCGGGCCGGGTTGAACAGGTTGGCGCTCTAGCTTGTCAGCGCCATCGCTGCAACTTTGGGTTTGCCCCGGCGATATGAAACCCCCTGCCATGGCTTTTTTTGCCCCGGGACGGGTCAAATGCTGCTTTTCGGGCAATTGCCGCCCGATGGCGCTTTACCTTATCATCACCGAGTCCGGTACCGACAGATGGCGGACCAACAGGGGAGACGCAGATGCACCGATATTCCTTGAAGCGCGCCGCGCTGTTGCTGCTGGCAACCGCACTGCCAATGGCACCGGCACTGGCACAGACAGCGAGCCCGACGACCGCAACCACCAACATGGCCGCCGGCACGCTTGATGCGGACGCCAGCGCCGCGCTCGATCGCATGGGCGCGCACCTGCGCAGCCTCAGCAGCTTCCGGCTGACAGTGAACGCGTCGACCGAAGAAGTTTATGCCAATGGCCAGAAGCTGCAATTCCTGCAGCGCACGACCTACACCATGGGCGGCCCGACCTCGTTGCGCGTCAAGATCGAGACCGACAGCCAGTCGCGCGAGGTGTTCTACAACGGCACGACCTTCACGATCGTCGCACCCCGGGTCGGAAAGTACATCCAGTTGCCGGCAACGGGGACTGTCAGCGAAATCCTGACGCGCGCCTATGAAGATTGGGGCGTCGATTTCCCGGTGCAGGACCTGTTCCGCTGGGGTGGTGCATCGGCCACCGCCGAACGCCCCAAGGAAGGCTTCAAGGTCGGCAGCGCCAAGATCGGCGATGCGATGACCGATCATTATGCCTTCCGCCAGACCGGTGTCGATTGGCAGATCTGGATCGATCAGGGTGACAAGCCGTTGCCGCGCAAGATGGTCATCACCAATCTGGAAGACGCCGCACAGCCGCAATATGTCGCCTATTTCACCTGGGATGTGACGCCGAACATCGCGCCCGGCACCTTTGATTTCAAACCTGCCGCAACCGACAAGCGGATCGACCTCAGCGACTTCGCTGCGGCAAAGAAGTGAAGGGATTCATGATGAAACCGCGTTTCGATTCAATCGCCCTTGCCGTCGCCGCCGTGATGATGGCGCTCACGCCGGTTGCCGCAAGTGCGGCACCGCAGAACAAGAACCTCGGCGCGTCGCGTGGCGGCGCCAAATCCAGCGTCAATCGCGGTGGCGGCGGTGGTGGCAATTATGCCAAGCAGAATGGTGGCGGGATTGGCGCCAACAATGGCAACAAAAACAACAATCGCGTCGCCAACAACAATCGCCCTAACACCAAGCCGAACAAGAACGGCAACAATGTCGTTGCCGGCAACACCGTCGTTGTCGGCACACAGCCCAACCGCGGCGGCTATAACAACAACTACAACAATGGCTATTACAGCAACGGCCGCTACTATAACGGCAACAACGGCAATTGGGACAATGATGACGACGATTTCCTGGAATTCGTCGGCAAGACGGCTGCAGTGACCGCCGGCGTCAGCGTGGTTGCCGCCGTCATCGGCTCGACGACCAAGGAAAAGCCGAGCGACTGCCAGCAGACCGTCTCGAACGGCCAGGTCTATATGAACTGCAACGGCACCTGGTATCAGCCGATCCAGAGCGGCGGCCAGACGCAATATCAGGTTATTGCACCACCGCAGTGATGCGCGAAGGCCGGCGAGTGGTATCAATTCCCTCGTCGGCCCAAGCCGTCTAGAAGCGGCCGATGACCGATCCCCTGCTCCGTATCGCCGAGGCGCTGGAACGCCTGTCCCCGCAACCGGCGCAGGCGGATGCGACCTCGGGCAACTGGTTCGTCTGGAGCGGCAGTGGCCTTGCCGCCGTCCCCCGTCCACGCATCACACCGCTGGCGCTTTATGCCGGCGTCGATGCCCAACGCGACGCTTTGGCTGAAAACGCCCGCCGCCATGCCGTCGGCCTCGCCGCGCACGACGTGCTGTTATGGGGCGCGCGCGGCATGGGCAAAAGTTCGCTGGTCCGCGCTGTTCACGCCGGGCTTGTCGATGGTGGCGCCGATGCCGCGCTGGTCCAGCTGGCGCAGCCCGATCTGCCGCAATTGCCCGAGTTGTTCCGCCACCTTGCCGGGGTATCGCGCCGCTTCACGGTGTTTCTCGATGATCTGTCGCTCGATGGCGACGACGGCAAGGCGCATGCCCTGCGCTCGCTTCTCGATGGCGGCGTGATGGCGCGGCCCGAACATGTCCGGCTGGTCGTCACTTCCAACCGCCGCAACCTCGTGCCGCGCAACCAGAGCGACACCGACCCGACCAACCCGCGCGATGCGGCTGACGACCAATTGGCGCTGGCCGATCGATTCGGGTTGCGTCTTGGCTTTCACGTCAGCGATCAGGCCGATTATCTGGCGATGTGCGCCAATTATGCGCGTGCCCATGGGCTGACGTTCGATCCCGCTGCGGCGCTGGCCTGGGCCGCCGGACGCGGCGCCCGCTCCGGCCGGGTGGCATGGCAATTCACCGTTGAAACCGCGGGCGCTCAGGGCAAACCGCTCGGCTGACTGTCAAAATCGCCCCTCGACAAGCGTTGGCCGCGACGACAAACTGACACGAAACATGTTTTGGTTTGGGGATTGGAAAGCCATATGAATCGCATCGCTTTTGTCCGCTGGCTCGGCCTCGCCTTTGCTGCACTTATTGGCAGCCTGATCGTTGCTGCCCCCGCCAGTGCCCAGGCCAAC
>JAAFIT010000307.1 GCA_013298745.1 Sphingomonadales bacterium | reverse complement strand
ATCTCACCAAGCCATTTGCGCTCTCGGAACTGCTCGCACGGATCGAAGCGGTGCAGCGGCGCGTCGCACCTAACGCGGAAGTCCAGCCGACCAAATTGAGCTTCGAGGACCTCGAGGTCGATCTGATTGCCCGGCGCGTGACGCGGGGCGGCCGCCGTATCGAACTGCAACCGCGCGAGTTCAGTCTGCTGGAATTCCTCTTGCGCCATCAGGGCCAGGTGGTGACGCGCACCATGCTGCTCGAACGCGTCTGGGATTATCATTTCGATCCAGGCACCAACGTCATCGACGTCCATGTCAGCCGCCTGCGCAAGAAACTCGACGACGACAGTCACCGGTCCTTGTTGCATACGGTGCGCGGCGCCGGCTACCGGCTCGGCGCCTACTGATTTGCCGGTCGATCGCGGTTCTCCCATCTGGCCTCGCTTCGGTTTCGGGCCAGGCTGGCGCACCACGACCGTCCAGATCGCGGTCATCGTCTTCGCTGCGCTGCTGCTGACCAGCGCGCTGTTGCTGACGTTTATCGGACGCCTCACGCAGGAACAGCTTTACAGCGATGCGCGGACCAGCGTGACGCGTGAGCGCGATGCGCTCGTCGCCGACATCGCCCGCGAAGGCTTGCAGGCATCGGCGCAGGTGATCGCCGCCGAATCCAACCTGCCGGGCACCATCATCCTGCTGACGGCACCTGACGGAACGATTGTCGGGGGCAATCTGGCAGCCTGGCCCGACGGGCTCGGCGCCAGACGCGGCTTTGCCAATATCACCGTGGCGAGACCGGGTGGTAACGAGCCCTTTGGCGTTGCGACCACGACTCTTGCGGACGGCCATCGCCTGTTGCTCGGTCGCAGCCTTGCCAGCGAGGCTCGGCTCACCCAGTCACTGCGCACTACCCTCATCACCGCAATCGGGCTCGCGCTCATCCTCGCACTGATCACCAGTTTCATCCTTGCCCGCCTCATTTCGGCACGCGTTCAGAATATTGCCGATGTTGCGGGTGCTGTTGCCGCCGGCGATCTTGGCCGCCGTGTCGATGAGCCGGCTTTGGGCGGCGGCGATGCGTTCGATGCCATGGCGCGAGCGCTCAATGCCATGCTGGGGCGTATCGAGGCGCTGATCGGCGAAATTCGTATGGTCACCGACGGGTTGGCGCATGATTTGCGCTCGCCGTTGACCCGGCTCAAGGCGCGGATCGATCGCCTGGCGCGCGGAGAAGGTGATATCAGTGAAGACGTGGCCGCGATCGGCACCGAAGCCGATGCACTGCTTGCCATGCTTGAGGCCAGTCTTGAACTCAGCCGAATCGAGGCGGGCATCGGCCGGGATGCCTTTGTGATGCTCGACGTGGCGGCACTGGTCCGCGACCTCGCCGAAATGTACGAACCGCTCGCCGAGGACAATGGCGTTGCGCTGCGCATAAACGCCGCCGGGCCGCTTGCCGTGTCCGGCCATCGCAACCTGTTGAGCCGTGCCCTTGCCAATCTGATCGACAATGCGCTGCGCTATGGCAATGCCGGCGGCATCATCGAAGTCGCCGCTAGAGCGACAAACGAAGGCACTGCCATCAGTGTCAGTGACCGGGGGCCCGGCATCGCCACGGTCAACCATGGTGAAGCGCTGCGCCGCTTCGGCCGGGTCGATGCCGCGCGACGGGCCGGCGGTGTCGGACTGGGCCTGTCACTCGCTGCCGCCATTGCCCGGCTGCATGGCGGCACACTGACGTTGATCGACAATCGGCCAGGATTGAAGGTCGTGATCGACTTGCCGCGCAGCGAGGCCGCCTAGACCTGATATACGGTACGCCCGCCGGTGACCGTGCGGAGCACCTTGATATCCTTGATGGCGTCGGGCTCTACGGTCAACGGATCGTCCGACAGCATAACGAAATCGGCGAGCTTGCCGGGCGTGATCGAACCCTTGATCGCTTCCTCGCGCGAGGCATAGGCGCCATTCAACGTGTTGATCCGCAACGCTTCGGCAGGCGTCACCCGCTGATTGGCGCCCCAGGTTTCGCCATTCCAACCCGTGCGCGTCACCATGCCCTGCATGCCCATCAAAGGCGCAAACGGCCCCGGGCTGAAATCCGATCCGGCGCAAACCGGCACGCCGGCATCGAGGAAACTGCGGAACGCCATCATGTTGCGCATCCGCGCCTCGCCGTAAAAGTGGAACTTGTCGGCGTTGTAATAGGCATAGGAGGTGAACGGCGCCGGCACAGTGCCGGTCGCCTTTATGCGGCGCACCAGATCGGCGTTGATCAGCGTGCAATGGGTGATCTTGGGGCGAACATCGGCGAGGGGATATTTGGCGATGGCGCGTTCGAACGCCGTCAACACCATGTCGATCGGCACATCGCCATTGGCATGGCAGTTGGGCTGGATGCCGGCGCGCACGACCTTGTCCATCCAGGCGTCGAGTACCTCCTGGGTTTCGGTCAGATTGCCATAGTAGGGCGGGTCGGTGCCCTCGAACGGGGTGCTCATCCGCATCGTGCGTTCCGAGAAGGACCCATCGACAGTGTGTTCCGACGTCGCGCCAAGCCGGATCCATTCATCGCCAAAGCCCGTCTGCAAACCATTAGCAATCATCGCATCGAGCATGGTGCCACTTGTTTCAAAGCTGACCCGGTGCAACAACTCCCCCTTGGCGCGGATCGCCTGCAAGGCGGCCAGATCGCCGCCCTGATGATGCACGCCGGTCAGGCCATAGCGAACAAAGGCCTTGGAGATATGCGCCGCAGCGTTGCGCTTGCGCTCCTCAATCTGCGCCGGCGTATAGGCGGGACGCACACCCACCGCATCGACGACGCGCATCGCCCGATCGGTTACTCGGCCGGACAGTGTGCCATCGGGCGCCCGATCGAAGGTGCCACCCATCGGCGGCTCGATGGTCGGCGTCACCTTGGCCAGATCAAGCGCATGTGTGTTGTAGAAGGCCGTATGTCCACCACGATGACGAACCGTGACAGGATGAACCTTCGACACCTTGTCGAGATCCTGCCGCGTCAACTGCCGGCCATCCTTCAGCTTGGTGTCGTCGTGGAAATAGCCGCTGACCCATTGCCCCGGCGGCGTAGTGGCGGCGCGTGCGCGCAGCTTTTCGATGATCGAGGCGATGGTGACGAACTCGACCTCGAACGGATTGCCGACGAGCACTTCGTAGAGCAGCACCTCGCCGGTGGCGTGGTTGTGGCAATCGATGAAGCCTGGAACGACCGTCATGCCCTTGGCGTCGATGATCTCGGTGCGCCTGCCGGCGCGCGCCTGTACCGCATACTTGTCCCCGACCGCGATGAAGCGGCCATCGCTCACGGCAAAGGCAGTCGCGCTCGGCTGCGCCGCGTCCACTGTGTGGACTCGGGCATTGATGAAAATCAGATCCGCTTCACCATTGGCAGCGCGCACCGGGCCGGCAACATTGGCCAGTGCACCCGACGCCAACCCCAGAAAACCGCGGCGACCGTATTGCATGGCCCATTCCCCCTTGCCCCTTCCCGATTATGACGCATAACCCAGGACACGAAAAGCCGCTGCCGCGGCTTGCGCTTTTGGCCATGGCTCGCAAAGAAGCGATGCCTGTTCCCCGGAGTTGTTGATGTCCCATCCCCCCACTGCCCCGTTGCGCGTTGGCCTTGCCGGCCTCGGCAATGTCGGCGCCGGCGTTGTCCGCCTGCTTGCCGAGAACGCCGCGTTGGTCAGCCGTCGGGCTGGGCGACCGATCATGGTCACCACTGTGTCGGCGCGCGACCGCAACCGCGATCGCGGTCTCGACTTGTCGGCTTTTGCCTGGGTCGACGACGCCGCCGAACTTGCTGCACGCGACGACGTGGATGTTGTCGTCGAACTCATCGGCGGGTCCGACGGCCCGGCGTTGACGCTAGCGCGCCGCACCCTCGATGCCGGCAAGCCGCTCGTCACCGCCAACAAGGCCATGCTCGCTCAC
>JAAFIT010000306.1 GCA_013298745.1 Sphingomonadales bacterium | reverse complement strand
CTGACGACGCAACCTGGTATCGATACGGCACCAAGCTATTCGCCCGATGGCAGTCGCATCGTTTTCGAAAGCGATCGCGGCGGCACCCAGCAACTGTATGTGATGAACGCCGATGGCAGCGGCCAGCAGCGGATCAGCTTTGGTGAGGGGCGCGCTGCAACGCCGGTGTGGTCGCCCCGCGGCGATTTGATTGCCTTTACCCGCATCGGCGGCGGCCGCTTTTCGATCGGCGTGATGAAGCCGGATGGCTCGGGTGAGCGGTTGCTGACCAACGCCTATCAGGACGAAGGCCCGACCTGGTCTCCCAATGGCCGCGTGATCTTGTTCTTCCGCTCCGCACGTGGCGGGCCGGTCGATTTGTGGTCGGTCGATCTGTCCGGCCAGAATGAACGCAAGGTGCCGACGCCGCTTGATGGGTCCGATCCGGCATGGTCGCCGTTATTGCCATAGGGCAAGTCGCTTAGGTTGTTGACTTGGGGCGTCAACAAGGGTCGCAAGGCCAGCATGCGCTGTGCTAGGCTGCTCCAAGGAAACGCTCGTAAGAAGTTCATCGAGGAAGGTTTGTATGTCGCAGCGTCTGTTCACCTTGCCACTGATCGTCGTTCTGGCGGTTGGCGTGTCGGCTTGCGCCACCAAGAAGAAGGACCTGCCGCCGGCACCGCCGATGGCGCCGATCACGGCCCCGGCGGAACCCATTGCCAAGCCGGTGGACAAGGGCGTTGACACCGCCAAGGTCGGCACCGCCGAGGTTCCGGGTTCGGCTGCGGATTTCGTCGCCCAGGCCGGCAGTGATACCGTGCTGTTTCCGTTCGATAGCTATGAACTCGATGACGAAGCAAAGGCGACCCTCGGCAAGCAGGCCGAATGGTTGGCGCGCTATCCCGGCATCAAGGTGACGATCGAAGGCCATACTGATGAACGTGGCACCCGCGAGTATAATCTCGCACTCGGCGATCGCCGCGCCACTGCCGCCAAGAATTTCCTCGCGGCCCAGGGGGTTTCGACCAGCCGGATGACGACAATCAGCTATGGCAAGGAACGCCCGGTCGCCGAAGGCACCGATGAAGCGGCCTTTGCGCGCAATCGTCGCGCCGTCTCGGTCGTGGCGGTGGCCAACTGATCGGCGCGGCCCCGACACCCGAACGCCATTCCGAGCGCCACGCGGTGCGCATTGTCTTCATGGGAACCCCGGCCTTTGCCGTGCCGGCGCTCGATGCGCTGGTCGCTGCGGGGCATCAAGTCGTGGCCGTCTACACCCGCGCGCCGCAGCCGGCCGGGCGTGGCAAGGCGCTGGCGAAATCGGCAGTGCATCTGCGCGCCGAAGCGCTCGGTCTGCCGGTCCTCACACCGCGAACCCTGAAGGATCCCGAGGCGCAGGCGCAGTTTGCAGCGCATGACGCCGATGTGGCAGTGGTGGCGGCCTATGGCCTGTTGCTGCCGCAGCCGGTGCTTGATGCGCCGCGGCTGGGCTGCATCAATATTCACGCCTCGCTGCTGCCGCGCTGGCGCGGTGCCGCGCCGATCCAGCGCGCGATTCTGGCCGGCGATGCCGAAACCGGCGTCACCATCATGCAGATGGAGGCCGGCCTTGATACCGGGCCGATGATCGCCACAGTGGCAACACCGGTGGCGGGCAAGACGGCAGGCGAACTGACTGCAGAGTTGGCCGCTTTAGGCGCGGCGCTGCTGGTCGCAACGCTTGGCGGGTCGCTGGACGGCACGCCGCAACCGGGCGATGGCGTGACGCTGGCACCCAAAATTGCCAAGGCCGAAGCGCGGCTGGATTTCACCGCATCGGCGATCGAAATCGAGCGCGCGGTGCGGGCCTTCAATCCGGCGCCCGGTGCCTGGACGATGATTGGTGGGGAACGGTTGAAGATCCTTGGAGCCGAGGTCGTGGCGGGTGATTTCCACCCCGGCGTCATCGCCGACACCCGGATGACGATCGGCACCGCCAACGGTGGCTTGCGGCCGCTACTGGTGCAACGGGCCGGCAAGCCGGCGATGCCGACGGCTGATCTGCTCAACGGCTGGGCTGTGCCGCCGGGAACACCGGTCGATCCGGCAGTTTAAAGCGGCATCGATGACGCGATATCGCATCACGGTCGAATATGACGGACGCCCCTTTGTCGGCTGGCAACGGCAGGAATCGGCGCTGTCGGTTCAGGGGGCTCTGGAAGCGGCGATCCTGCGGTTGAGCGGCGAGGCGGTGGTGGTGACAGGGGCCGGACGCACCGACGCCGGGGTGCATGCCGCCGCCATGGTGGCGCATTTCGATCTGGAGAAGACCATCACGCCGTTCCGCCTGGCTGGGGCGATCAACGCCTGGTTGCGACCGCATCCGGTCGCCGTGCTGGCCTGCGAACCGGCTCCAGGCTTTCATGCCCGCTTCGATTGCACGGGGCGTCGCTATCGCTACCACATCGTCAATCGGCGGGCGCCACTGACGCATCTGCGTGGGCTGGCCTGGCATATCGCGGCACCGCTTGATGTCCCCGCCATGCACCTGGCGGCGCAGCGGCTGGTGGGCCGGCATGATTTCACCACCTTTCGGTCGACGGCGTGCCAATCGGCGTCACCGGTCAAGACGCTCGACAGTCTCGATGTCGAGCGTCATGGCGAGGACATCTTCATCCATGCCGCGGCGCGGTCGTTCCTCCACCACCAGGTCCGCTCGATGGTCGGTTGCCTCAAGCTGGTGGGGGAGGGACGCTGGAATGCCGACAATCTGGCACAGGCGCTGACAGCGTGTGATCGCCGCGCACTGGGGCTGAATGCTCCTGCCGATGGGTTAACGTTCGTTTCGGCGGCATATTAAATACTGTCGAGAAATTTTACACTCTGCGTTATTCTGATTCTGCCCTTGTCCAATAATTGTAACGCTTTGCAGTCCTTATGGCGGATGGCATGAAAATTGCATCGCTTTTTGACATCAGGCCCATAAGCGTCGGAACAGTTTTCGTGAATAACAAGCCGCAGCGCAGCTTCCGGCGCATCAACATCGGGCGGATGCTCTGGATTATCGGCCTTGTCGCTGGTCTTGCCGTCGGGGCTGTCGCGGCAATTGGCCTGGCAAACGCCACATCGGACGCGGTTACTGTCGAAGAATAGGCAGCGTCAGAAAAACCGACATTGGTCAGCGCCAACCCAGCGCCTCGGCGATAATGTGGAAAATCACATTCTGCTCGATCACGCCGCCGACAAGATCGGACCGCGGCCCATCGGCGAACAGCGCGACATCCTCTCCGCCGTGCGCCTCGCTATCGGTGCCATAGGTCTTGTTGGCGAGATAATTCTTGTCGGTCGGCGGCAGCAGGCGTGACAACGGCGGGCTGATGAACGATCCATTGGCATAGGTGAGTGTCGTCATCGGCTGGCCGCGATCATCGAGCGCCCAGCCTTCCTTGCTGACATGGCCGCCGCCTTCGCCGCCGCGGGCGTTCTTGATGTAGCCAAGGATATCGTTGCCGCGCTCGGGGTAACCCGCCATCGTCAGGGTGTGGCTGTGATCGGCAGTGACCAGCACCAGCGTTTCATCGAGATTGACCTCTTTCAGCACGGCTGCGATGGCGCGCGAAAACTGCTGGGCATCGCTCAGCGCCCGATAGGGGTTGCTGGCGTGATGGGCATGGTCGATACGGCCGCCTTCAACCATCAGATAATAGCCCTTGGGGTTTGCAGCTTCGAGCCGGCGAACGGCGAAGGTCGCCATTTCGGTCAGGCTCGGCTCTCTGGCCGGGTCGCGATCGGCTTCGAAGCTCAGGTGATCGGCCGTGAACAGGCCAAGCACCGGGCCCGGCGTGGCCTTCAGCGCGCGAAAACCGCTGGCGTCGCTGACAAATTGGCCATTGGGGAAACGGCCCTGCCATTGCGCCACCAGATCCTTGCCATCATCACGCGTCTTGGGTTGAAAGCGTGCAAGGCCGCCGCCAAGCACGACATC
>JAAFIT010000305.1 GCA_013298745.1 Sphingomonadales bacterium | reverse complement strand
TGACGACATATTGGCGGCTGGCCTGCAGGTCCTGGTCACGCTTGGCGAGTTCCTGTTCGGCCTGGGTCTTGCGGGTCTGGAAATCACGCGCCTTGGCTTCCCAGGCCGTCGCGGCCGGACCCGGCGCCGTCGGGCGGGTGCTGACCAGCGACTGTTCCTCGGTACCGAACGACGTCCGCAGCGTCTGCAGGCGGGCCTGAATGGCATCGGCACGGGTCTTGAGTTCGGCCAGCGCCAGCTTGCCGGCAGCCGAGGTCTGGAACACTGAATCCAGATCGACGATGACGATAACGGCCGGCGGCAGCGTCTGAGCGGCAACCGGACCGGAGATGGCGGCACTGGCCAGCGCCAGCGAGATAAGCAGCTTCTTCATCAGAATTGAGTCCCTACGTTGAATTGAAACAATTGCGGATTGTCGCCGGGCACAGTTAGCAGCGCCTTGGCGAGATCGAAGCGGAACGGCCCGAATGGCGAGTTCCAGTTGACACCGATACCAACCGATAGCCGCGGCTTGGCCGAGTTGCCAAGAAATTCCTCACGGAATCCGGAAGATGAACCATTGTAAGGCGCACATTCGGGATAATTGGTCGTCGGCCCGTTGAGACACAAAGTTTCCGGCGTCTCGACGTTCCAAACCGCACCGACATCGGTAAAGAGCGACGGACGCAAGCCAAGCTCGGTCACGGCCGAGCCCAGCGGGATCTGGACTTCCATCCGCGCCAGATAATAGGCCCTGCCGCCCAGCGCGTCATCGGTCCAGAACTGGCGGTCCTCGATGACATTGCCACTGGCGTCAAACGGCTTGCGCAGCACGCGCGGACCGACACCGCGGATGTTGAAGCCGCGCATTTGCGGTTGGCCGAGGAAAAAGCGATCGGTCAGCAGAATGTCATAGCCACCATAGCCGGTGATGTAGCCCGCTTCGCCGCCAACATTCAGGATAAAGCCAGAGCCAAAGAGCGCATGAAACCAATCGTAATTCACGCGCGTCCGCAGATATTTGATGCCAATCGGAATGCCGGCGAGATCCTGGCTGAACGAGAAGCGCTGGCCCGCTGATGGGCGCAGGCTGTTGTTGAGATTATTAAACAGGATCGAATAGCCGATCGATGAGATGGTCCGCTTGCCAACAGCCTCGCAAAGATAGCGGCCGGCAAGGAGCGGGTCGCACTCCGGTACGCCGGTGACAGGGTCGGGAGTGTAGAAGGTCGCTTCGTCGAGCCCGATTTCTTCGCGGCTGAGGCCATAGCGGAGCGACGCTGCCCAGAATTCGGTGATAGAGAAACCGGTGCGGACCTGGAACCCCGTCGAAACCTGAGTGTAGGTGGTATTGCGCGTCGTGCCGATCTGGTTGAACGACCGGAAATCGCGGCGGAACACGTCAAAACCGAGCGCGAGGTTGCGGCCAAACAGATAGGGCTCGGTAAAGCCTGCCTCGATTGATCGCGAGAAGCTGGAGAGATTGGCTGACGCACGCAATTCCTGGCCGCGACCGCGAAAGTTGCGCTGGCGGATCGACAACGACAGGATAAAGCGTTCGATGCTCGAATAGCCGGCCGAAACTTGCAATTCGCCGGTCGGCTTTTCCTGCACATTTGCTTCAAGGATCACCTTGTCCGGCGATGTGCCCGGCTTCTGTTCGATTTCCAGCTTTTCCTGGAAATAGCCAAGGCCCTTCAAACGGTCGCTGGTGCGGCGTACCTTGATCGAATTGAAAGCGTCGCCTTCGGCCAGACGAAACTCGCGACGGATGACATTGTCGAGCGTGATGGTATTGCCGTTGATCTGGATACGTTCAACGTAAACTCGCGGCGCTTCACCGATGGTGAAGGTCACGTTCATCTCGCGCTTGTCCTTGTCGCGATCAAACTGTGGCCGCACATCGGCAAAGGCGTAGCCGAGCAGCCCCGCGGTTTCGGTCAGGCCCTCGACGGTGTCCTCGATCTTCTGGGCATTGTACCAATCACCGGCCTTGATCTGGATCAGCGACTGGAATTCCTTCGGCTTGATGTCGCGAATTTGGCTATCGAGTTCGACCTTGCCGAATTTGTAGCGCTGCCCTTCATCGAGGACATAGGTAACGATGAAATCCTTCTTGTCGGGGGTCAGTTCGGCGACGGTCGAGACGACGCGGAAATCGGCATAACCCTCGGTCAGATAGAATTGCCGAAGCTTCTGGGCGTCATAGGCAAGGCGATCGGGATCATAGGTGTCGTTCGACGTGAAGAAGCGCCAGGTGCGCGCCTGCTTGGTCGCCATCGAGCTGCGGATCTCCTTTTCGGAAAACTGCTCGTTGCCCAAAATGTTGATCTGGCGAACCTTGGACTTCGGCCCTTCCTGAATTTCGAACACGACGTCGACTCGGTTCTGTTCAAGCTGGACAATCTTCGGCTCGATTGATGCCGCGAAGCGCCCCGAACGACGATAGAGTTCCAAAATGCGGCCGACATCAGCGCGAGCCTTGGATCGCGTAAAGATCTGGCGCGGCGCGAGGCGGATTTCCTCGCGGATCTTCTCTTCCTTAACGCGCTTTGCACCCTCGATGATGATCCGGTTGATCACCGGATTTTCCTTCACCTCGACGATCAGCGTGCCATTGTCGTCGCGAATCGTCGCATCGGCGAACAATTCTGAGGCGTACAGCGCCTTGACCGCTTGATCGAGCCGATCGCGATCATAACGCTCACCTATCGACAGGTTGATATAGGAGCGGACGGTTTCGGGCTCCAGACGCTCGGTCCCGCGCACCACGACCGCACGCACAACGCCGGTTGTCGCGCCGGTAACGATCTGCGCAACAGGGTCAGAGCTTTGGGTTGGCACCGGGGGTGGCGGCGGGGCCGTGCCATCGTTACGCGGACGCTGGGCAAAGGCCGGGCCAGCCAGCATCGAGGTGACCAGAAAGGCAGAGATCAGGCGTGGCGCGAACCGCGATGGGCCGAATTGATGCTTCACGCGAACTCCGTCCTCAATGCCACCCGAATGCCAAACCGTTCGCCCCCGCGCCGCCATTTGCTCAAACATTTCAGCTCAACCAGGCAGCGACACGCGCCAGCAACCCGACTGAACCCAGATCGTTCCAGGTCAAAACGACCATCAGCGACATGATGGCGGCAAAGCCTGACATGAACGCCCATTCCTGAACCTTGGCACCGATCGGCTGTCGCCGAACGGCTTCGACCGCGTAGAGGAGAAGATGACCGCCGTCCAGCATCGGGATGGGAATGAGATTGATAAAGCCGAGGTTGATCGAAAAGAACGCCATGAACACAATGAACGATAGAATGCCGAGCGAGGCCTGCTGTCCGGTCATCTGACCGGTCTTGATGGGCCCGCCGAGTTCACCAAGGCTGCGTTCGCCGAGCACGATCTGGCGCAAGGTGCGAGCGATCGACTGGGTGATGCCCCAGGTATCCACGACGCCATAGTAGAGGGCCTTGATCGGCCCGACTGGCTCCACAACCTGCTCGCCACTGCGCGCAATCCCGATGCGGCCATGCCGCGTGACCCCACCAAAACGGTCGCGCATTTCGACGACACGGGGTGTGATCGTCACCGATTTGGCGACATCGCCCCGCGAAAAGTCCACCACCATCGGGGCACCGACGTTGACCATAGCGGCATTGGCAATGTCTTCGAAGCGATCGATGCGGCTGCCATCGATGGCAAGGATACGGTCTCCCGCCTGAATGCCTGCCGCCGCTGCCGGACCATCGGCGATAACGGCCGATACAATCGGTGGCGTCGAAGGATGACCAAGCGCCATATAGACGCCAGCGAGAATCAGGATTGCGAACGCGAAATTGATCAGCGGCCCTGCCGCAACAATGATCGCGCGCTGCCACAGCGGCTTGAACAGGAACAGGCCTTCTCGCTCCGCTGCAGGCAAAGCCGCCAACGCGGCATCGGGCTGGCTAGCGGCATTCATGTCACCGGTGAACTTCACATAGCC
>JAAFIT010000304.1 GCA_013298745.1 Sphingomonadales bacterium | reverse complement strand
GCACCCGCGCGGCTTCGTCATCTATCGCGCGCTGGAGGCCTATATGCGCCGCCGCCTCGATGCCGCCGGCTATCTCGAGGTCAAGACGCCGCAGATCATGGATGCGCGGCAATGGGAACAATCGGGCCATTGGGGCAAGTATCGCGAGAACATGTTCGTCATTCCCGACGAAGTGCCCAATGTCGATGACGAAGGCCCGGTGATTTCGGACAAGGCGCAGTGGATGGCGCTGAAGCCGATGAACTGCCCGGCACACGTCCTGATCTTCCGCCAGGGTATCAAGTCATACCGCGACCTGCCGCTGCGGCTGGCCGAAATGGGCTGCTGCCATCGCAACGAGCCGCATGGCGCGCTGCACGGCCTGATGCGCGTCCGGCAGTTCACCCAGGATGATGCCCACATCTTCTGCCGGGAAGATCAGATCGTCGGCGAAATCGCCAAATTCTGCGACCTGCTCGATGTCGTCTACAAGGATCTGGGCTTTTCCGACTATGCTATCAAGCTGGCGCTGCGCCCGGAAAAGCGCTTCGGCAGCGATGCGATGTGGGATTGGTCCGAACAGTCGATGCGCGACGCGGTCAAGGCCACCGGCCGCGACAATGCGGATTGGGGCTGGGAAGAACTGCCCGGCGAAGGCGCATTCTATGCGCCGAAGCTCGAATTCCACCTGACGGACGCCATCGGCCGGACGTGGCAGGTGGGCACGATCCAGACCGATACGGTCCTGCCCGAACGCCTCGATGCCAGCTATATTGCCGAAGATGGCGCCCGCCATCGCCCGGTGATGCTGCATCGCGCCATCCTTGGCAGCTATGAACGCTTCATCGGCATTTTGATCGAACATTATGCCGGGCGCTTCCCGCTGTGGCTCGCGCCGGTGCAGGCAGTGGTCGCGACGATCGTTTCCGATGCCGATGGCTATGCGGCAACCGTGACGGCGGCGCTGCAAAAAGCTGGGATTCGCACCGAAACCGATCTGCGCAACGAAAAGATCAACCTCAAGGTGCGCGAACACAGCCTCGCCAAGGCCGGTTACATGCTCGTCCTTGGTCGCCGCGAGGCGGAGGAAGGCACGGTCGCATTGCGCAGCCTTGCCGGGGGCGAACAACGGGTCATGCCTTTGGCCGATGCGGTGGCCCTGTTGCAGGGCGAGGCGACACCACCCGATTTGAAATAAACTGCCGCAGTTGACTTGGGGCTAGCCCTCGTAAATGTTGCAGGTCTGAAACAGGGCCCATTGGGCGGGCCTTTCACGTTCCTACAGGGGTAATCACCATGACGTTCATGACGTTCCTTCTCGATGTGCTGATCATTTTCGTCTTCATCATGTGGTTCTGGCTGCTGATCACCGTGATGGGTGATCTGTTCCGCCGGGACGATGTCGGCGGCTTCGGCAAGGTCGTCTGGGTGATCTTCCTCGTCCTTCTCCCCTATCTCGGCGTCTTCGCCTATCTGCTGACGCAGGGTGGTGGCATGGCCAAGCGCAACCAGGCACAAGCCGCAGCGGCGCGTGACCAGCTGCGTTCGATCGTCGGCTTCAGCGCCGCCGATGAAATCGCCAAGCTCGACAAGCTGAAGGCCGACGGCAGCATCACCGCCGACGAATATTCGACGATGCGCGCCCGCCTCGTCGGCTGATCCGCAGACCGGCGCCGCGCGATGGCGACGCAATCCAGCGGCCCCCAGCCCGTTCGCTCCCTTCCTGTCCGCCTGTTGCGCTGGCTGGCGGGGGCGATCGGTATCATTCTGCTGCTGGTCATCGCCGGCACCTTCGGTCGCGCTTGGCTGCTGGCACCGGCAGCACCACTGGAGGCGTGGCACACTGAAGTGCCGCCCGAACTCAGCCCCGTCGAGCTCGATGCCAGCGATTGGGCCGGCTATCTCGCCGCCGAGGACAAGGCGTTCGCAAGCGTCCGTGACCGGGTCACGCAGCGGCTGGACCCGGAAGAGCGGGTGCCGCTCAACCGTTACTTCAGCGGCAGCCCGATTTATGCACCGGGCTTCAAACGCGACTGGAACCGGTCGTTCATTCTCGAACCCACCGGGGCGTCGCAGGGTGTTGTCGTCCTCCTCCACGGGCTTACCGATGCGCCCTACAGCCTGCGCCATGTCGCACTGCGCTATCAGGCGGCGGGCTGGACAGCGATCGCCATCCGCATGCCCGGCCATGGCACGGTACCCGCCGGACTGACCGCGGCGAAGTGGCAGGATTGGGCGGCGGCGACGCGGCTGGCGCTGCGCGAAGCCGGACGCCGCGCCGGCACGGCACCGATCGACATTGTCGGCTATTCGAACGGCGGCGCGCTCGCCATGCAATATGCGCTGGCGGCGGCGGCTGACCCCAAATTACCGCAACCGCATCGTGTCGTGCTGCTGTCGCCGATGATCGGCCTGACGGAGTTTGCGCGGTTTTCGGGTGTCGCGGGCTGGCCAGCGCTGTTCCCGGCCTTTGCCAAATCGGCCTGGCTCGATATTGTTCCCGAATATAATCCGTTCAAATACAACAGCTTTCCGGTCAACGCCGCGCGCGAATCCTTTGCGCTGACACAGGCGCTGCATGGCGCAATGCGCGCCGCGGTCGCCGATGGCAGCGTCAAGCGCCTGCCGCCGGTGCTGACCTTCCAGTCGCTCGTCGACAGCACGGTCAGCACACCAGCGGTGGTAACGGCACTGTATGACCAGCTTCCCGCCAATGGCAGCGAACTCGTCATCTTCGACATCAATCGCAACGCCGATCTGGGCGCCATGCTGCGCCCGGCGGTGGCGCGGCGGCTCGATACCATGCTGCCGGCGCAGGCGCGCAATTATCGCGTCACCGTCATCACCAATGCCGCGCCGACCGTTGCCGATGTGATCGAACGGACCACACCCCCCGGCACCGCCGTGGCGGCCACCCGGCCGCTCGGCCTCGCCTTCCCGCCACAGATATTTTCGCTCACCCATATCGCCATGCCGTTCCCGACCGGCGACGGGCTGTATGGCGCCACCCCCGATGCCGGCGACGATTTCGGCATACGGCTCGGCACGCTGGCGGCGCGCGGCGAACGCGGCGTCCTGTCGCTGTCGCTCGACACCTTGCTGCGGCTGTCGTGGAACCCCTTCTACCCCTATATGGCCGAACGGATCGCGCCCGCGCAGCCGCCGGCATGACCGAAACCTCGCCACGCGGTGCCGCGTCGCCGGTCATCATCGCGCTACTGCTGATCGTCGGCGCCCTGTTCCTCACCCGATCGGTCATGGAGCCGGTGGCGTTTGCGCTGTTCATCGTCGCGCTCGCCTCGCCGCTGCAAACCCGGCTGAAGCGCCAGATGCCGGCGGCGCTGGCCTTTATCGCGACGATCATCATCACGCTGGCGGTCCTTGGCCTGCTGATCCTCGCGATCCTGTGGAGCATCGGCGAGATCGGCCATTGGGTGATCGTCAATGTCAGCCGCTTTCAGGCGACCTATGCGATGGCCACCGACTGGCTGGCGCAGCATGAGATCTTCATCCCCGGCATTTTCGCCGAACGCTTCAACCTCGCCTGGATCACCGGGCCGTTGCGCGCCGCGGCCGCCAGCACCCAGGGTGTCGTGTCCTTCATCATGCTGGCCTTTGTTTTCATCGTGCTCGGCCTGAAGGAAGCCGGCGGTCTGCCGACGCGCATCCGCCGCATTCAGGGCGCCGATGCCAGTTGGGACGCGGTGGCCACGGGCCATGTCGTCATCGCCAAATTCCGCCGCTACATGGGGGTGCGCACCGTCGCCAGCTTGCTGACCGGCGCTGCGACAGCCGGGCTGGGCGTACTTTTCGGTGTCGAACAGCCGCTGGCCTGGGGAGTGATGGCCTTTGCCTTCAACTTCCTGCCGTTCATCGGGCCGCTGATCGTCGTTGCCCTGATGACGATCTTCACCGCGGCCCAGTTCGGGGACTGGCATACGCCGCTGCTGATCCTCGTCACCGTCACTGCCGCGCAATTCGGT
>JAAFIT010000303.1 GCA_013298745.1 Sphingomonadales bacterium | reverse complement strand
CGAATGCTTGGGGAGGGCGCGGGTCACGATCCGCATGTCGATGCCGGCTTTGCGGACCCCGGCGCCGACACCCCAATCAATCACGGCGGCAATGCGCTGACGAACGCGGCGCGCGGTCTCGGGGGTCGTCAGCCAGACCGGCTCCAGCACGCTGAGGACATCGGCGCGTTCGATCAAGGCCAGCGGCTTTTCCCCGATCACCGGGAACACATGCTTCTCCAGCGTCGTCAGCCACTGGTCTTTGTGCTTGCCGTTGCGCCAGCCGGCAGCTCGCGCCGTGTGAACAGTGCGAGCGGCTTCCGCAAATGTCGTTCCTGCAACTTCAGCAGCCTTGCGCTCTTTCAGCGGGTCGAGGCCCTGAATCAGTGTCAGCCGCAGCTTCATGGCGGCTTCGCGCGCCTGTCCAAGCGAGAAGTGCCGTTCGGGGCCAATCGCCATGTCGTGGCGCCGGCCGCCGATCATGTAGCGCAGCTGCCAATACCGCCGCTGCTTCGAATCGACGAACAGGTATAGCCCATCGCCGTCGGCATAGCGGCCGGGCTGATCGAGCTTTGCGAGGGTCTTTGATGAGAGCTTACCCACACCCCTGATCCTTTCCCACAAACTCACCCACACATGGGGCAGAACCACAGGATACAGGAGTGGACGACCCGGAACAAGATTTCCGAGCGTTTATCGGGATTTTTCAGTGGTTTGTGTTCCCGTTGGAACCGGATGGAACCGGTTGAAAAAGGGGTGGTTGGCGGAGTCGGAGGGATTCGAACCCTCGGATCCAGTTACCCAGATCGGCAGTTTAGCAAACTACTGGTTTCAGCCGCTCACCCACGACTCCGCGAGCGGCTGGCTATAAACGTCCACATGCGGCGGCGTCAAACCCTGAAACCGCCGCTATGGCCGCAAAATTCCAGCCGTCAGCGCCCGATGCTGGCATAGGTGATGCCGCGCCGGGCCATCTCCTCAGGGCGATAGACGTTGCGCAGATCGACCAGCGCCGGCGTCTTCATCACTGACTTCACCCGATCCATATCGAGCGCGCGGAAGGCGTCCCATTCCGTCACCAACACGGCGACATCGGCGCCCGTGAGGCAATCATAGGGGTCTTTGGCGTAATCGACGTTGGTCAGCACCATTTGCGCCTGTTCGGTGCCTTCCGGATCGAAGGCACGCACGCTGGCCCCGCCGTCCTGCAACGCCTGAATGATCGCGATGGCCGGCGAATCGCGCATGTCGTCGGTGTTCGGCTTGAAGGTCAGGCCGAGCACGGCGACCTGTTTGCCACGGACATCACCACCGGCCATGGCGATCACCTTTTTGGCCATGGCGCGTTTGCGTTGTTCGTTCACGGCGGCAACCGTTTCGACGATTCGAACCGGCGTTCCGGCGTCCTGCGCGGTCTTGACCAGCGCCAGCGTGTCCTTGGGGAAGCAGCTGCCGCCATAGCCTGGGCCGGCATGGAGGAATTTGCTGCCGATGCGATTGTCCAGCCCGATCCCGCGCGAAACGTCCTGCACATCGGCGCCAACGGCTTCGCACAGATCGGCGATTTCGTTGATGAAGGTGATCTTGGTCGCGAGGAACGCGTTGGCGGCATATTTGATCAGTTCCGCTGTCCGGCGCGCTGTGAACAGGATCGGCGAATGGTTGAGGAACAGCGGCCGGTAAAGCTCGGTCATCACGTCACGAGCGCGGCTGTCCTCGGTGCCGACAACGATGCGGTCCGGGCGCTTGAAATCCTGAATGGCGGCGCCTTCGCGCAAGAATTCGGGGTTGGAGACCACGGCGAACTCGGCATTTGGATTGGCTTCGCGGATAATGCGTTCAACTTCGTCGCCGGTACCGACCGGTACGGTCGATTTGGTGACGATGACGGTATAGCTCTTGATGGCGGCGGCGATCTGGCGAGCCGCGGCATAGACATAACTCAGATCGGCATGGCCATCGCCGCGGCGCGACGGCGTGCCGACCGCGATGAAAATGGCTTCAGCACCTTCGATGCCGGCTTCAAGGCTGGTGGTGAAGTGCAGACGGCCGGCAGCCGCGTTGCCGGTGACGAGTTCGGCAAGGCCTGGCTCGAAGATCGGCATGATGCCCTGGTTGAGCCGGTCGATCTTCTTGGGATCGAGATCGACGCAGGTCACGTCATGCCCGAAATCGGCAAAACAGGCGCCCGAAACGAGGCCGACATAGCCCGAACCGATCATGGCAACGCGCATGGCAAGAAATCCTGTCGTAGCTAATCTATGATATCGCCGGGGCGGTTAGCATGGTGTCCGCCGGGTGTGAAGCAGAGTTGGCTCATCCAAGGTTCAGTCTCGTTGCGGGATGACGGCGGGATTGTTCGCCTTTTGCGGGGGATTGCTTCAATGCGGATGCTGGCTTTGGCCGTGGTTCTGGTCGCAACGCCCTTGGCGGCGCAGCCTGGCGCCGTGCCGCAAGTGACGACCATCGATCCGTCGGCATCGCAAGTAGTTGCGCCAGTGGCGTCCCAGCCCGCTACTGCGCCGCCCGCCACCATGCCCGCGCCGACAACTGCAGCCCCGCCGACGGCGCAAACGGCAACTGCCAGTGCGCAAACCTTTGCCGAAGATGATGTGCTCGGCGCTGCAGAGGATGTCTTCGGAAAAGGTGTGGAAGGGCTTGCCGAGGCGATCCGCAAGAGCTTTGCGTCCTATGGTCAACCGAATGCTTACATTGAGGGTCGCGAGGCTGGCGGCGCCTTCATCGTTGGCCTGCGCTATGGTTCGGGGACATTGCACCACAAGGTTGAAGGGGAACGGACGGTGCACTGGGCTGGACCGTCGGTGGGTGTCGATGCCGGTGGCGATGGCTCGAAGGTCTTTGCGCTGGTCTATAATCTCAACGACACCGCTGATCTCTTCACCCGCTTCGTTGGTGGTGGTGGCAAGGCCTATTTCGTCGGCGGCGTCTCGGTCGATTATCTAACCCATGACAAGATCGTCGTGGTGCCGATCAAGCTCGGTGTCGGTCTGCGGCTCGGTCTCAACAGCGGCTATCTGAAGTTCACCGAAAAGGCGAATTTCAACCCCTTCTGAGCCCTAGCCAATCGCGCCAAGCAAGGGCCCGCCGGCTTGCAGGCGGCGAATATTCTCGGCCAGCCGCTCGAACACCCGGCGCATCGTTTCGGATGAGCTCCACGACAGATGCGGCGTGATGCGCGCGCGCGGATGGCCGATCAGCCAGTGGCCAGGCGGCAGCGGCTCCGGATCGGTGACGTCTAGCGAGGCATAGAGCCGACCGGCATCGAATTGCGCCTTCAAGGCATCGGTATCGATGATCGCACCACGCGCGACATTGACGATATGCGCCTCGGCCTTCATCCGGCCGAGCAAAGCGGCATCGAAAAGCCCGCGAGTCGAGGCACCGATCGGTGCCGCGATCACCAGATGGTCGGCGCGGGCAGCGAGTTCCTCGATCGGCACCAATGACACATTTGGATCGGGTGAAGGGGCATCGGAGGCGCGGGTGGCGATGATCTTCATGTCGAAGGCTGCGGCATAGCGCGCCACCTGTTGCGCGATCTGGCCGAGGCCGAGCAGACCCAGCGTGCGCCCTTCCAGCGTGCCCAGTGGCTTGTTGGTCATCATCTCGCGTGTCGGCCATTCCTCGCCGATACCAAGCGTGATTTCAGGCAGGCGCTTGGCGTGGCTCAACATCGCTGCCAGCACATATTCGGCGATGGGCTTCGCGGTGGTCCCCGAACTGCTTGCCACCTTGGGGGCGTCGAATAGCCAGAGCGGGTAGTCATCAATCCCGGAACTGGCGATCTGGACGAGCTTGACGTTGCCGGGCCAGCCGGCTGGGCGCGGCAGGCCTTCATCATGGCTGCGCGAATCGCCCTCGCCATGGAGGACGAACAACACATCGGCGTCGATCGGCAGGTCCCACTTCTTGTCCAACGGGATATGTGAAGCGCTGGTAACGCCGGGGATGCTGGCGATCATTGCCGACATCGGCG
>JAAFIT010000302.1 GCA_013298745.1 Sphingomonadales bacterium | reverse complement strand
CTCGCCGTTGCCATCCGCAACGCCAATGACGGGATGAGCCTGGCGCAGACCGCAGAAAGCGCCATGGGTGAAGTGACGAACATGCTGCAGCGGATGCGCGAACTTGCCGTCCAGGCGAGCAACGGCACGGTGACCGGCGATGATCGCAAGGCGCTGCAGGCCGAAGTCAAGCAGTTGACCGGCGAGATCGACAGCATCGGCGCACGCACCAACTTCAACGGCATCAAGCTGCTCGATGGCTCGGCCAAGAAGATGCTGTTGCAGACCGGCAGCCGCGCCGGTGAAACGGTCAGCTTCGGCATCGGCTCGGCCCGCGCTGGCGATCTCGGCACCGGCCGCACCGCAGCGCTGACCGCCACCGGCAGCTTTGAAGCGACCAGTTCCAATCTGACGGCGAACCAGCTGCTCAATTCGGGCGATCTGGTCATCAACGGCGTGTCGATCGGCTCGAGCTCGGGCGATGATGACAATGTCTCGTCGGCCGAAAAATCGGCTTCGGCGCTCGCCAAGGCCGCTGCCATCAATCGCGCCAGCAGCCAGACGGGGGTTCGCGCCGTGGTCGGCAAGACGACGATGTCCGGCAGCGCGATGACGGCGGCGGCGCTGACCGGCACGGTGACGATCAACGGTGTCACCACCGATTCGATCACCACCACCACCAACGCCGCGCAAAGCCGCAAGGCCGTGGCCGATGCCATCAACGCCATCAGCGGCCAGACCGGCGTCCGCGCGATCGATACCGGCGATGACAACGCCGGCCTGCGGCTGGAAGCCGGCGATGGTCGCAACATCATCACCAGCGTTACCACGCTCACGGCGGCTGCGACCGGCCTGAAGGTTGGTGGCCAGTCGGGAACCTTCTCGCTTGTGTCCGAAAACGGTGCGGCGATCGAGATCGGCACCACGGGGTCCGGACGCCTTAGCCGCGCCGGCTTGGCCGTCGGCAGCTATGAACGCGGTGTCTCGACGGTCTCAAGCGATGCACGCGCCGTGGCGACCACGGCGGCGACGGCCCGGGTGCTCAACAATGGCGATCTCTCCATCAACGGCGTCGCCATCCGCGCTGCCGCCAGCGAGGATGACACCTTTTCGGATGACACCGCGCTGTCATCGAAAAAGGCCGGCAGCGCCATCGCCATCGCCAACGCCATCAACGCCAGCAGCGACTTGACCGGCGTGACGGCCAAGGCCAACGCCCTGACCATCGATGGGACCACGACAACGGTGATCGGCACCAGCGCCACCGCCACCCTGGTCATCAACGGTGTCAGCATGGACATCGCTCTCAATCAGAATGACAGCGCGCAGGACACTCGTGCCAATGTCGCCAAGGAGATCAACAAATTCTCCGGCCTCACTGGTGTCGAGGCCACGGACAATGGCCGTGGCGGCCTGTCGTTGACCGCGGCCGACGGACGCAATGTCAGCGTCTGGTTCGACAGCGACGAAGCCGCAGCGGCGAATTTCGGCCTGGCCGGCGCGACGATCAACGGCACCAGCACCGCCTATACGGCGCTGGGTGTCACCGATCCGACCGACGTGTCGGCCGCCAACGTGCAGACCGCCTATGCGACCGTGCGGCTGGAATCGGCCAAGGAGATCGGTGTCGCTGCCGGCAGCCTCGCCTATGGCACGGCATCGAACTTCACGAACCTCGGCTTTGAAGAAAGCGGCTATGGCACCGATGCGGGCGGCCTGAAGGTCAAGGACATCGACGTATCGACGCAGGAAGGCGCCACGGCGGCGCTGAGCTCGATCGACGAGGCGCTGAATTCGGTCAGCCTTGATCGTGCCAATTTGGGTGCCGTGCAGAACCGCCTTGAAGCGACGGTCAACAACCTGTCATCCAATTCGACCAACCTCGTCGCTTCGCGGTCGCGCATCCTTGATGCCGATTTCGCGGCCGAAACCACCAACCTCGCCAAGGCGCAGGTGCTCGGCCAGGCGGCACAGGCGATGCTGGCGCAGGCCAACCAGTCGCAACAGCAGGTGATGTCGCTGCTGCGGTAATTCAGCCGGGAGGGCCGAAGAAAGGAGGGGCGGCGCCTACAGGGGCGCCGCCCCTCCCGATTCCGCCCTGCGGGTTTCCAATTGCAATTTCGCTGTTGCCGTTGGGACTGGGCGTGCTATCGCCCCGCCGACGGATCGGTGGCCGAGTGGTCGAAGGCGCACGCCTGGAAAGTGTGTAGGGGTCTAAAGCTCCTCCAGGGTTCGAATCCCTGCCGATCCGCCATTGGCCTTGGCGCTGCCTCAATCTTCGTCGCGGCCCGCAGTGATCGCCGCCTGTGAAATCCCGCCACCGCCATTGGCCGCCTGCCACCAATAGGGTGCGCGCTTGGTATTTCCGGTTCCCACTTCGTTGAGCGTTGCGGCATCATATAGACGGCCGCCGAGCATCACCGCGTTGACCTTGTCGCTGTTGCGGATGTCGACCGTGGGGTCGGCATCGAGGACAACGAGATCGGCGAGTTTGCCGGTTTCGAGCGAGCCGAGATCCGCTGCATAGCCCAGCGATACCGCCGGCATGATGGTACCGGCGCGCAGCGCTTCGATGGGGCTCCAGCCGCCGCGGACGAACGACCACAGCTCCCAATGCGGGCCGAGGCCGGGTTGCTGGCCATGCGCGCCGATTGATACCTGGATGCCCTTTTCTGCCAGCTTCTTCGCCTCACGCGCCGCTGCTGCATCGACATAATCCTCGTCTGCCGCGATTTCGCGGCGAACATTCTGGGCGGCGAGCAGCGCCGGTGGCGCGTGCTTTACGAGCAGAGGGTGCCTCCAGACATCGGTATGTGACCGCCAATAGGGGTCGCCCGCCGGGCCGCCGAAAGTGACGACCAGCGTCGGCGTGTAATTGGTCTTGGTCTGCGTCCAGAAGCTGACGAAATCATCGTAGAAGATGTTGAGCGGAATATTGTGCTCCACAGTGGCATTGCCGTCGGCGATCAATGTCACGCCCTGAGTATAGAGCGAGCCGCCTTCCGGGACGACTTCGAGGCCTTCGGCTTGTGCGGCGGCCACAACCATCTGGCGTTGCTCGCGGCGGGGCTGGTTGTAGTTCTTGACGCTGTGGGCGCCTTGCGCCTTCAGGCGGCGGACATGGGCGAGGGCGTCGTCATAGCTGTTGATCTCGGCATAGACGTCGGGGGACTTCGCCCCATAGATGATCTCGCCGGTCGAAAAGATCCGCGGTGCCAAAATCTTGCCGGTACGTTGCAGTTCGGAGGCGACGAAGATTTCGGTGGCGCGCGACGATGGGTTGTGGATCGTCGTTGTCCCCATCGCGAGGTTGGCCAGCGTCGTCCAGTTCTGTTGCGGGATCTTCTCGTCGTCACCTTGCGGACCATGCGCATGGGCGTCGATCAGGCCGGGGATGATGGTCTTGCCGGCCATTTCGATGGTCTTGGCGTCCGCCGGGACCGCCACTGTCGCGCGCGGACCAACGGCGACGATGCGATCCCCCTTGATGACGATGGTGCCGTCAGCGATGATGCCGCCGTCCTTGTCGGTCATCGTCACCAGCCGCGCGCCGGTGAGGGCGATGCTGCCGGTCGGCTTGTCGGCGACCGCGTCCATCGCCAGTGACATGCCAGTCGTCGGTGGGGTGAACTTCGCTGCGCCTTCCGCGGGCGGCGCATTGGCGAACAGCGCGTTGGTATCGACGCTGAACAGCGTTGGGCCATTGGTGTAGTGCAAGTGGCTGCCGCCATTCGACCAGGACACGAAATTGCCGCCATTGGCGCTGGCGCGTACCACTGGCAGCGGGCCGCCTTTCTGGTCGATTGCCACATCCTGGGTGCCTGGCAGCAACGGCATCACGAAGATCTGGTAATTCTGTCGAAACGCCATGGTGTGGCCATCGGGGGCAATCTGGAAATCGCTGACCATTTCGCCGGTGGCGTGGACGCGGCGATCACCGCCCGAGAGATTGGTCGAGACCAGCTGGCGCTTGCCCTTTTCCGATGCGACCATGAACAGCCGG
>JAAFIT010000301.1 GCA_013298745.1 Sphingomonadales bacterium | reverse complement strand
GCCGCGCTTGAAAAATTTGCGGAAATTACTGCGACTTACAAGAAATTCCTCAAACTGCAGGAAACCCGGCTGACGGCACTCGGCGCCAATGCCGCCTTCCCCGCGGCTGACGAGCGCAAGTATCAGAAACTGCGCGAGGAACTGACGCGCGGCGTCCAGTCGATCCATTTCAACAACAACAAGATCGAACTGCTCGTCGACCAGCTTTACACCCAGAACCGCCGCCTGCTGGTGCTCGGCGGCCAGATGATGAAGCTGGCCGACAAGCACAAGATCAACCGCAAGGCCTTCCTTGACGAATATCAGGGCCATGAGCTCGATGACGGCTGGATGGTGCGTGTTGCCGGCATCGACAAGAAATGGGCCGCATTCGCCACTGTGGAAACCACCACGGTCGAAACCATCCGCACGGAAATCGCCAGCATCGCCGAAGCCACCGGCGTGGAGCTCGGCGAGTTCCGCCGCGTCACCAACATGGTGCAGAAGGGCGAACGCGAAGCCCGTATCGCCAAGAAGGAAATGGTCGAGGCCAACCTGCGCCTCGTCATCTCCATCGCCAAGAAATACACCAACCGCGGCCTGCAATTCCTTGATCTCATTCAGGAAGGCAACATCGGCCTGATGAAGGCGGTGGACAAGTTCGAGTATCGCCGCGGTTACAAGTTCAGCACCTATGCGACCTGGTGGATCCGCCAGGCGATCACCCGCAGCATCGCCGATCAGGCGCGCACCATCCGCATCCCGGTGCACATGATCGAAACGATCAACAAGCTGGTGCGCACATCCCGCCAGATCCTCCACGAAATCGGCCGCGAGCCAACGCCAGAGGAGCTTGCCGAACGGCTGTCGATGCCGCTCGAAAAGGTCCGCAAGGTGATGAAGATCGCCAAGGAACCGATCAGCCTCGAAACGCCGATCGGTGATGAAGAGGATTCGCACCTGGGTGACTTCATCGAGGACAAGAATGCCGTCATTCCGGTCGATGCCGCCATTCATGCCAATCTGAAGGAAACCGTGACCCGCGTGCTCGCCTCGCTTACGCCGCGTGAGGAACGTGTGCTGCGCATGCGCTTCGGTATCGGCATGAACACCGACCACACTTTGGAAGAAGTCGGCCAGCAGTTCAGCGTGACACGCGAGCGTATTCGCCAGATCGAGGCCAAGGCGCTCAGGAAGCTCAAGCACCCGTCACGCAGCCGCAAGATGCGGTCGTTCCTCGACGTTTGATCGTCGCGCAAGGCTGTTGCAAGCGACTGACCGCGGGCGCAGGATAGTCACATGGCTATCCGTCTTGCGCTCGCCCTCACCGCCGCTGTCGCTCTGGACGCACCGGCCAATAGAACGCCATCATCGGCCGACGCCCAGCTTGCCAAGGCGATGTCGACGAGCGCCTGTGTCAGCGGCGAAGGCACTGGCGCTACTAAATCGAAGCGCCCGGCGGTGCTGGTGCCGGGTCTGACCCCGGCGCACATGCCCGTCAGCCAAGTTCCCGAGGCACAAGCGTTTTTCGATCAGGGCCTCGGCCAGTTGTTCGGCTTTGACTATGAAGAGGCCTTGAAAAGCTTTGATCGCGCTGCGGCGCTCGATCCGGCGTGCGCGATGTGTCTCTGGGGCCAGTCGCTGGCGATCGGTCCCTATATCAACAGCGGTCCCGTTGACGCGGCAACCATCGCTCGTGCGCGCGCACTCACAGCGAAAACGCTCGCCAGCCCGAGCCTGTCGGACCGCGACCGCGCTTTGGTTGAGGCAGCGCACGCCCGCTACGAACCCGGCGGCAAGCAAAGCGGGGTCCATGGTGATCGCTATGCCGACACGATGATCCGGCTGGCAGCGCGCTGGCCCGAGGATGATCTGGTGGCGATCATGGCCGCCGAAGCGATCATGGATGCCCAGCCCTGGAGCTATTGGGAAGCCGGTGGAAAAATCCCCAAAGGCCGCGTTGGCGAGGCGTTGCGGCTGGTGGAAACCGTGCTGGCGCGGTCACCGGATAATCCTCAGGCGATCCATCTGCTGATTCATCTCACCGAAGCCTCGGCCAATCCGGCGCGGGCCGCCGATGCCGCGGGGCGCCTTGGCCGCATCGCGCCGGCGGCACCGCATATGGTGCATATGCCGAGCCACACCTGGTATCGCATCGGGCGCTTTGACGACGCCATCGCCGCCAACAGCAAGGCTGTGGCCGCCGATACGGCCTATGCCAAGGCCGTGGGCGATGATCCGCAATTCTACGGCTATTTCCTTCATCACAATCACTTTCTGGCATCGGCTGCGACCCAGAGTGGCGACCGGGTGACAGCACTGGCGGCGGCCGATGGCCTGGAGGCCGCGATCACCACCGAGGCGGCAATCAAGAAACCCTATCTGCAAGGCCGTCTCGCCACGGCGCTGCACGCCCGCGCGCGCTTTCTGACGCCAACGGAAGTCCTTGCCCTGCCCGCACCTGACGCTCGGCTGACACGATTGCAGGTGGCCTGGCACGGCGTCCGCGCCGAGGCGCTGGCGATGACCGGTGATGTCGATGCGGCACGCCGCGAACTTTTTGCACTGCGCGCTGCGCGAGATGTCACCGCCGCGCCGGCACCGGGCGCGCGCGCTGTCGGCAATGATGTGGCTGTGGCAGCGATTGCCGATGGCGTGGCGCGTGGCCGGATTGCCGAAGCCGAAGGCAATACCGAAGCGGCGCTGCGTGCCTATCGTGCCGTAGAAGCCATCGAGGCCAATCTGCCCTATTTCGAACCGCCATTGTGGCCGACTCCAGTGGCGGTGCTGACCGGGCAGTTATTGCTGAAACAGGGTGACAAGGCAGGCGCCGAAGCCGCCTTCCGGCGTGCGCTGACGCAACGGCCGAACAACAGTCTTGCCAATGCCGGACTGACGTCAGCGACGGCGGCATAATGGCGCGGCTGTATTAGCTTTACGACACGGGTGGCGACTGTTACCGCGACGTCATGCGCCTCATTCTTGCTTCCCTCTCCATGCTTCTCTTGGTTGCGGCGGCGCCGGCGCCCGATCCCCTGCTGGAAAAGGTGATTGCCGGCGCCCGCGCCGTAACGCCGGCGACGACAGCCTTTGAGCGTACGGCGCGAACCGTCAGCAAGGACGAAAAGGGTGCCACCGAAACGCGCGTCCGAGTCGATCGCTGGGATGGCAATCAACTGGTTCCGGTCAGCATCGATGGTAAACCGCCGACGGCAGAACAACTCGCCGAGATGCAGAAGGCTACGGCTGGTCGCCCGGTACCGGGTTATCATCGTGTTGCCGATTTCCTGAAGAACGGTGCTGTCCGCGTGCCTGATCCGCAAGGCCGAACGGTCTATCGCGTGACGGGTCTGCCCAAAGGCACGGTCAATATCGGCAAGGACATCTCGTCGAATCTTGTTGGTGAGGCGGTTGTCGATACCAGTGGGCCCCAGCCCTATGTATCACGGCTGCGCGTCTATCTGCCAAAGCCATTGTCGTTCTTCATGGTCGCCAAGCTCGACGCCTATGAACAGATCAATGAATATCGCCTCGGCCCCAGCGGCAAACCTGCGCTTTTCAAGGCGTTGCAGGCGATGTCGGGCGCGCAGTTCGGCAAAGCCGGCTCGACCCGCACAGAAGCGACCTATAACGCCTTGCGATGAACGCACCTGTGGACGCGTTCTGACACAAATGCATAACTTGTTTGTTGTGCGGCGCAGCTTTAATCACATCTGATGTATGTCCTGCGGCTTTTGCCCTTGGTGTTGCTGATCGCAGCGGCACCGGTGCCTCAATCCTTGCGTGATCGCCTCATCGGCGAGGCTGGCGCGATTGCGCCCGAGCAACTTGCCTTCGACCGGACGACGAAATCGGTCCGCACCGGTGGCGGCACCACAACCAAGATCAACCTTGTCGAGCGCTGGGACGGCAAGAAATGGACTCTGCTGAGCATCGCCGGCGCCAAGCCGACCAGCACCCAGCGCCACGACCATGAACGCGCCGCCAAGGCGGTGCCGGTGCC